>CAYJXK010000017.1:5111-17473 GCA_964374115.1 uncultured Gammaproteobacteria bacterium | reverse complement strand
TTTTTGCTCAAAATGTATGATTTTCGCGATGAAAGAGACTGGTGAGACAAGCGCTAAGGAAACTTCGTGTACGTCCTACGCTTATTTTTTCTTCACGCTTTTCGCGCTCGGAGAATATAGGGTATTCGAAATTTTCCATTTACTCACGTATTGCCCAATCCCCTGCGTATTAACTTTGTTTTTGATTGTCGTTCTTTTTTGTGACCATTTGATCAGGCTTTCAAAGTTGATTTTATATCGGTTCGCGACAATAATATATGTAATTTCTTGGTGTTTGATTGCGCGGCGGATCGTTTGTGTGTTGACACCAAAAAGACGAGCTGCTTCTGAAACAGACACACGGATTATTTCTTTTGGTTCCCCTATGTTGGTTATCTTTTTTTGGTCCATATTTGTATCCCCCAAGGCGGCCGAGCATTTTATTTTTTTTTGTCAAAATAACGCAAGTTTTAGTTGATATCTTGTCGACTTACTGGGAAGCATTGTATAGGATGGTGTATACAAACAGCGATAGTATAAAGGAAACGTAGAAGCGTGTCAATATGAAAAATATGTCAAAATCGTGTATGATATTTTTTATATAAAAAAGAGTATAGAGTAATCTATACAAATATTATATAATTTATTTAAACTAAGCATAGTTTTTAAAAAAATAATAGTATACATTATTGTATTCATTTTACCTCATCGTCTTATCAGGTTATCAACATTCGGTTCTCAGCTATGAGTTTTTGTTTTTTCTTTTTTTACACGGATGGCTGAATGCTGACAGTCGAAAGTCGCATTCCTTGTCTTTCCACTCCTTTTCTGGTATGATTTGTCTTGATTTAGTCATTGTCACTCATGTGGCAGTTTTTTGCTTCATTATAGGTATTTTTTCATTGCGTGTAACAGAATTCCCCTTTTTACGTCTCCTATGGCAGGAAAGCTTCAAGAGAAACTATTGCTCTATAACATCCGTGTTCATCAAGACAAAGAAGCATTTGGTCTCTTGTATGATGCGTATATCAAAAGTATTTACCGTTTTGTCTTTTTTAAGATATCGAACAAAGAAGAAGCCGAAGATCTCACCAGTGACATTTTTTTGAAAACATGGATCTATATCACAGATCCTCAGAGAAAAGAAGTGGGGAGTTTTCGCGGATTGATGTATCAGATAGCAAGAAACGTCTTGATTGATAGGTATCGAGAGCACAAGCATCGAGTGGAAGTCCCTCTCGAGGAGGGGGAAGAGGTGGCGGCAGAGGGAGTGGATATGCAAAGCAATATCATGCAACAGCAAGAGCAGGAGAGAATCCTTTCCATCCTAAAAAAATTAAAACAAGAATATCAAGATATTATTTTTCTTCGATATATTGAAGCGCTTTCGATTGCCGAGATTGCCAAAATTCTTGGAAAAAAGAATACAGCAGTGCGCGTGACACTCTATCGAGCAATGCGTGTATTAAAACGTTTTCTCTATCCAGAAAAAGAAGAAGAACATTCGCGAGACAACATATATGATAAAGAAAATGAAGCATGAGCTTCGACAACTTGCTCGGCAAGATTCACCGCTGAATCCAGAAGAGGTATGGGTGCGCAAAGCACGGCAGGGAATGCTCGATCGTCTTGTGGTGACATCCGATTCTTCTCGTGTGGGACAACGAAATGATATGCGTGTATTTTTTGATGTATTTTTTCGTGGAGGACGCGTGATATATCCATTTGTCCGTCCTGTTTTTGTCTCCGTATTAGCCATGATTGTTACCGTAGGTGGTTGGATCGCGGGTGTGAGCGCGTCCTACAATAGCGGGCTGCTTGATACCTTGTATTCTGTCAAACTCGCCACAGAGAAAATTCAAATTGCGTTTGCGGTGGTAACCGGTGACAGCGAGGACCAGACACGCCTCAATTCTGAATTTGCCGTTCGGCGCGCGCAAGAAGTGAATCAGGTGGCGCAGAAAAAAGAAGGGTCTGAATCGAAAAAGTCCACACAAAAAGCAACAGCGCTCCTGAAAGAATCATTGGCTTCGGCGAGCGAAGGGGTGAAAGACCAAAAAGATCCATCCAAAGCCACGATTCTTGTCAAAGATCTTCAAGAGAAAACGCAAATCATTGTGGATAATCTGAAAGAAGCAGGGGATACGAATACCATGCTGAGAGAAGATCTTCAGGGAGTGAAAAAAGATGTGGTTGATGTGGCCACGAAGACGATCACAGAAGTGGCAAAAAATGTTTTGAAGCAACAAGAGGGGCTTGAGTCAGGAAATAAAACACTGGATCAGAGTGTCAAAGATGTGAAGCAAGTCGCAAAAAATACGATTGATGCCATGATCCAAGTGGTCAATGATGACATTGGCAACACAAAGGCAGACACGGCTGTGGCAAAGACTATCGCGCAGGCCACATCCACACTTGCAATAGTTCCATTCCAGACACCATCCTCTACCATACTTGTGGGGACGAGCGCTGTCACAAACACGATACTTGGATCGGTTTCTGCTGTAGCGGCATTGACCAAGGCAGAAAAAACGCTTGAGCAGGCGGATCAGATCGCGAGCGAGCTTGCGGATACAAAGACTCTGGTTGATCAAGATGTCGTGGGGGCGCTGGAGCAGGCCAATGCAAAGGCCAATTCAGCGTCGCAAGTGACACAACAAGCGCAACAGGTGGTCAGTGTGGTCAAACAAAACACAGGGGCGAAGAGTGACACTGCGACAACGACATTGGGTATTCCTGTGATCAGTAATAGTGAAACATCTGGTGCCACAACGACGCAAGGTAACGTAGTACCCTCAGGTTCAGGTGTAAAATCGCCATCTTAAACTGTCACTGTATGCCCAAGACTTTTGATTCTTTATGAGTCAAAAGTCGTAGGTCATACAGTATGTGGTTGCGAGAGAGCAAATACTCTCTCAAGAGCAAACCCCGATGTTCATCGGGGCGCTTCTTGGTCCAAGGTCGAGATCGCTTAGCGATCATCAAGAGGCAGAACATAACACGCTTTCTTTTGGAGACGACATGTTTCGCATTTCTGCGAGGGCAGACAGCGCTTCGAAAGAAAGACAAAATAATGTCAATTATGACTCATGCATTATATAATATATCAAAAAAGGCCTTCACATGGTCTGTCGTTCTCATGACGATCCTCTGGAGCATGGGTGTTTCAGCATTCGTTCCACTAATAGCAAATGCTGAAGAGTGTCCAGATTTGGTCGAAGGCGATTTGTTTCAAGTCGTCGGCGATCCAAACAAATCGGTCTTCATCTTGAACGCAGACATGGAAGCCATGTATTTCCCACACGCGACTGTCTATGAGACATGGTATGGGACAAATTGGAGCATAGTAACAAAGATCCCAAAGGTAGGTTCAGACGGAACATCATGTGCTGATGCCTATCCAGCAGGTAAAGGGGTCAACTATCGCCCAGGTTCTCGTCTGGTTGGCAAAACCACATCAGCGAACATCTACGCGATTGGACCAGACAACATGAAACACAAGATCGGAAGCGCGGCAGTCGCGAAATCTCTCTACGGAGACAAATGGGAAAATCTGATTGCAGATCTTCCTCCAGTGTTTGACTCCAACCTCAAAGAAGGAGATGTCCTTGACAAAGCGATTCCACACGATGGCATGCTTGTGAAAGTCGCAGGTGATGACACCGTGTATGCTGTCGAAGACGGCATGTATGTCGAAGTCGAGGGTACGCTCGCAGGCTTCCTCTCCAAGAGCGTTCAAACCGTTTCAGAAGCTGTGTTCAACGCGCTCGGTGATGGTGAAGTAGGAGCGGATACAAAACCAGCAGACGATATCACAGCAGACCCAACCCAAGGTGGCGGCGTAGCTGATGAAGCGGACGCAGATAGTAAAACAGACGACAAAGGCGCAGACACCACACCTGCCGGACCATCTGGCAAGCTCACGATCGCGCTCGCCGCGGATACTCCAAACGCGACATTCACAGTGGGTGACGCGGTTCGCGTGCCATTCACCAAAGTCAACCTTACTGCCTCTGGCGGCGATGTCACAATTACCTCTTTCAAAATAAAGAGAACTGGCGCCCCAGCAGTGGATGGAGACTTTAGCAAAGTCAATGTGGTGGACGCGAATGGAAAACTCCTCAATGATAGTGGGAAGAGTCTCAATTCAGATAGTATCGCGATATTCAGCGAGGATATTGTAGTTCCAAAAGGTGAAACCAAGACGTATACCATTGTCGGTGATATGGTAACCAAAGCCTCTCTTGGTGGAGGAAACCTGCCAAAACTCGCGCTCTTTTCTGTCGAGACCGCTTCAACAGTGGTAGGAACCCTTCCTCTTGAGGGCAACGTGGTGCAAGTCAACGCGAATGTGGCTCTTGGCACTGTGACGCTCGCTGAAGGCGCGCAGGTTGGCACTGTGACAGAACAGGTTGGCAAGGCCAATGTCCAACTCGCTGATTTGAAAGTGACGGTCTCAGCCAATGATTTCCAGGTAGAAAAAATCGTGTTGAACAATAGCGGATCATCCGCGGATGATGATGTGCAAAACATCGTTCTCAAATTCGACAACAATACGATTTCCACAGGCACCCTCGCCAACAAGTATGTCACCTTTGACCTTGCTTCTTGCGGAGTGAATTGCAAGATCGAGAAAGGCAAGAGCAAGAACTTTGCGGTGTATGGTGACGTTGTGAAGGGATCAACCCGCACAATCAACTTGGATGTGAAAGCCCAATCTCATGTGCTTGCCAAAGATCTCAAGTATGGGTATTACGCATTACCAACCAACAACGCGAGCGCTTTGACCAACACGATCACTATTTCCCAAGGAAAATTGACCGTGTCAAAGACCAATGACGTAGTAGCAGGAGACGTGCCAGAAGATAGCACAGGCGTGAAACTTGGTTCTTGGAATTTCAAGGTCCAGGGTGAGCCTATTACGGTGAACAAAGTCGTATTCAAGATTTCGACCACAGGCACCGTGATACCAACAGGCTTTGATTCATTGGCTCTTTATACCAAGGAGGATAAAGCATTGACAGGTGGCTCTGATGGTGTTGGTGGCTCTTCTAGTCCCGCAGTCGCAGGGTACGCTACCAGTACCGACGCGTTCACTTTGCCTGTAGGAGACAACATATTGTATCTGAAAGCAAAGATTGACTCAACTCCGGTTTCAGGGGACACAGTGGTGATTGATATTGATATGTCAAACACCGCAAATTTTGATGCAACAGGACAAGACAGCTCTGAAACCATTACGCTTGGCACGTATGCATTGCCACAGGCAACTATCGCGGCAAACACTCAGACGATCAAGTCTGCGGCACTGCGCGTTACCACACTCGCGACCCCGCCATCTCGAACACTTGCCGCAGGGACGACTGATGTGCAACTTGCGCATATGCAGTTCGACGCGTCCAATTCATCCGAGGATCTCAAAGTGACCCAGTTCAAATTCAAAGACATCACTGGAGGGGCGGCAAAGACCATTGACATCCAGAATATGCGGTTGCAAGTGGACAAGGACGGGGATAGCTTTGATAACACAGGGTCCAAAGAGTTCTTGAGTAATGCGCAAAGCGGAAGCGATAGCACCGCTGGAAACGATGAAACCATCACATTCAACCTGAGCGGAGAGGATCAATTTCTTGTGAAAGCAGGCAAGAAATCAGTAGTGTATGTGATCGGGAACATCGCTGGGAGCGCGGCAACAGGCGCGACAGCCACACACAACATTGGTGTATCAAGTTCTGACTTCGTGGCTGCCGTTGGCACCAAGACCAGCTCTCAGGTCACAGAAGTCATTGATACTGCTTCGGGTCAAACCATTACAGTTGGCACCGCAGGAGGACAAGTGCAGGTTTCAATTGATTCTGGTGATCCAAACGCGGCCAACTACGCGGCAGGAACCAAGGGAGTGACACTTGCTGTGTTCAACTTCCTTGCGACCACGACCGAAGATGTGGAAATTGCCACAATCAAGTTTACCCAGAGAGTCACACCCACCGCAAGCTCCTCATTCAAAGACTATGATCTTCTCTATGTTACGGATGAAGCGGGTAATAATGTAGGATCTGTGACTCCAACCACAACCACTCCGGTTATTGATCTAAAATCCAAAGCATTTATCGTTAGTATCAATAACACAGCCGGGAAACTGATGTACTTGAAAGCAGATCTTTCCAGTATCGGAACGAATCAGAATGTGACTGTGGGTGGACACAGACTTGGATTCAATATCGGGGCTGGCTCAGATGTGATTGGGAAAGGCGCGCAGACCGGGACAGGAGCCACTGAATTCTTGGGCGCTAATGTCCCCAATGGAAAGACACACTACATGTACAGCGGAGTGCCTACGATCTCGCTGAGTGCCGAACCTGGCAACAGCACAGACGCGGTCAAGTTTGCCATGGAAGGCAAATTGGCGGCGACAGCGGACATGTTCAAGATCAAAGTGTCCGCGAATACAGGAGACGTTGGTCTGTATAAATTTACCTTTGATGTCGCGACAACGTCTGTGAATTTGACACAGCTCGAGTTCTACGACATTACTGACACCAATGAAATCCTCTTGTTCTCCAGTAGTTCTGCGGCAGGTAGCGCGAACTATACTGGTGGTGCTGTCTATGAATTCTTGCTCGATGACGATAATCCAACAGCTGGTAACGGAGGTGAAGAATGGACAGTGTCCAAAACCAAACCTCGCTACTTCGTGCTTCGCGGAACCTTTACTGGCGTTTCGTCAGGTGATTCTGTGACCACACGATTGGCAGGAGACGCGGCGCTTCCAACGCATGCCAACTTTGGCACGCTTCTCATGGCTTCCTCAACAGCAGTTGACGCGGAAGCGATCTCGGATGATGACTTTATCTGGTCTGATCGCAGCGCGAGCGGCCACTCAACAAGCACTGATGACTGGATCAATGGATATCTCGTGAACGGATTGACCTCTGTGTCTTCCACAGCGAAGACGCTCAGTCTCTAATCCTGACACAGTATTTGTTTCCGGTTCTTATACAGTTGAGAAAAGAACACCCCCCGGCCGCGGCCGGGGGGTTGTTCTTTTTTGTGGGTTTTGGTATTATGTACATAGCGAATAGCCAATGAACTCATAGCAAGTGGTATCTCCGCATCGTCACGATTTCTTTTTTCTTCCCTCCAAAATCCGCACGCGCAAAACTCAAACAGCATCATAGTCACCCACAGCGCTCTCTACACGCATGTTTTGCCTTTGAGAATTGGAGGCACAAAAAAAGGAAATTGAGTATGCATTCTCTCATCACCACCCAAAAAATTGTTATCGGAGTTCTCTTTCTCGTCCTGGGCATTGGAGGAGTTCTTTTTTTGTGGCAAGGGAGACCAGAAGAACAAGCGACGTCGAACGTATCTGCTTCTCTCGAACAACCATTTGAAGGAATAGTGATTCCATCGGATATAGAAGAAGCCGCTCGCGCGATCATCCAGGAAAAAATTGACGGGACGCGAGCCATGTACGAAGAATCGCCAAAGATTTGGGAAACATGGATCGCGATTGGCAATATGTACGGCATGGTTCGCGATTATGAGCGTGCGATTGTCGCATATCAGAAGTCGATCGAATTGCAATATAACAATATCCTGGCGTTCGGGAATATCGCGGTAGTCTATGAAAACGATCTCAAAGACTATGAAAAGTCGGCGCAATATTATAGGCTCGCGATCAACAATAATTTTTCGAATCCTGCGTATTATGTCAGTCTCGGTCGCGTGCAGTGGAAACATCTCAAACAGAAAGACGAAGCAGAAAAAACCTATCTCGAGGGTATTGCTCGCACCAATGGACATCCGGATATACTCACCCAGCTCATTTTGTTTTATGAAGACATTGGTGAGAAAGGAGAGAAATACACGCAAGCCGTGAAAAAACTTATCGAAAACAATCCAGATAATTCACAATATAAGGAACGATGGGGGAATGTGCTTCAATAGAGTTTGTCTCATTTGATCATAATCACTATGCGCAAGTATCTTGAAAAAATTCTTTTTATCCTTATCATAGCGACATTTTTTGCTCCGCTCGTCATTTCGCCCGGTCATTTTATTTTTCCGTTTATCGTGCCAAAAATCGTCACGCTTCGAAGCATCATCCTTCTCATGATGGGGCTGTATCTCTTGCTTCTTTTCCTCAATTGGGAGCGGTATCGCATTCGATCATCCGCGACCACGATTGTCGTGCTTCTGTCTCTCGTGAGCATGGCGGCATCCACGTTTATTGGCGTGGATTGGCAGAGGAGTTTTTGGGACAATCATGAACGGATGCTCGGGCTCTTCACCGTGGCTCATTATGTTTTGTTTTATTTCATCATAACATCCGCGGTCAAAGAGGAGCAAGATTGGCGATGGTTGTTTCGCGCGTTTCTTTTTGCCGGAGGGATCGTGATGACGATTGCTCTTATCCAAAAAATTCAGCCACAATTTTTGTTGAATAAAGGAAGCGTGCGATCGGTGGCGACGCTTGGGAATGCGATTTATGTGGGAGCATATGGCATGTTTTTGGCATTTCTTGCCGCGTTACTCTTTCTGTATGAAGAAAAGAGAACATGGAAAATATATGCGGCCATTGGTGGAGCATTAGGGCTTGTTGGCATTTTCGCGAGCGGTACGCGCGGCGTGTTTCTCGGTATCATTGGAGGAGGCGCGGCGTTATGTCTCTGGTATTTTTTTGTTTTCAAATCTCATAAAAAAGTACGAGCGGTTTGCGGCGGTCTTCTTGTGCTCGGGATCGTTCTTGCAGGTGTGTTGTTCTCTTTTCGAGAAACCACTTTTGTGCGGCATCTGCCCATAGTGGGGCCACTTTTGAACACGAATTTTTCGACTGGCACGGCCAAAACCCGGTTTATGGCGTGGAGCATCGGCATTGACGCGTGGAAAGAAAAGCCTATCTTTGGCTGGGGACCGAACAATTATTATTACGCGTTCAATAAGTATTATCGTCCAGAATTTTTGCGTTCTGGCTATGGAGAAACTTGGTTTGATAGCGCGCACAACGCGACCGTGAATATGCTCGCGATTCAGGGTACTTTCGGGATTATCACGTATCTTGCTCTCTTCATCGTCCCCGGATGGGTATTATTTCGACGATGGAAAAAGGGAGGACTCGATCCACACCTGCCAGGGTTTGGCATCGCGTTTTTGGTTGCCCATTATATTCAACAATTTTTTGTATTCGAAGATCCCACTTCGTATCTGTACTTTTTCTTTTTTCTCGCTTTCTTGAATCGCGCGATATCGTATGGATCTCCCCAATTACGAAAAGCAGAGAATGAACATGATCGTCGTGTGCCGGTTGGGGTTTTTGGACTGGTCTGCCTTGCGTCTCTTTTCCTAATATTTGTGACAAATATCAATCCTGCCCGAGCGAATATGTCATCACTCGAAACACTCCGATCGGTGTACAATGCCAAAGATGACGCGACAGAGCGGTATAAAGACGCGATCAATATTCCCACGCCGCATATTGATGATCTGCGTATTGATTTTGCCCGATCGGTTGCGGCCACATTTCCTGATTATGTCAAAGCCGGAAAACAAGAATACGCGAAAACGCTTTTGGAATTCGCGTACGGAGAACTCAAAAAGAATTTAGAACTTCATCCGCTCGATATTCGAATACATCTCCAGCTCACGCAAATGGCACAGATGGCCTATGAGGTCACCAGGAATCCTGAATATATTTTGGAAGCCGAACGGTTTGTGACCGATGGACTTTCCAAATCTCCACATCGTCAACAAATGTTCTATTCTTTGGCTGGGGTGAAATTTCAACTGCAAAAAAAAGACGAAGCGATTGAGCTTCTCGAGCAAGCGAGGCAAGATGATAGAACGATTGGAGAAAGTTGGTGGCGACTGGCTCTGGTGTACAAACATACCGGAGACACAGCAAAGGCGATCGCGTTGATCGAAGAAGCGAAGCAAGCAGGAGTGACGTTTGACGCCCAAGGAGACGCGATTATCGCGAGTATTCTTCCAGCGCCTGTTTCTCCCGAATCAGTGAATGGTACAGCGCCAGAGTCTCCATAGACATTCGATCAAGCGTGCAAAACTGCTTGACATGTATTTTTCCATTCTCTCTATATCTTTGGCAGGCCTCTTTTTCTTTCGACGCGCGATGCAACGCCTCTTCTAATTCATCTGGTTGTTCAGGATTCACAAGGAGTCCTGTTTTGTTGTTCATCACAAGAGAAGGAACCCCGCCGACTCGCGTGGCAATCACAGGAATTTCTGCCCACATCGCCTCAAGCAAGGTGTAGGGGAGCCCTTCTTTGCGAGAAGGAAGGACAAAGAGATCAAACGCGGGAAGGAGCGACGAGGCGTTTTCGACAAATCCGGGGAGAAAAACTTTGGTTTCGAGGTGTCTTTTCGAGATGTCCTTTTCCAAAGTTTTTCGTTCCGGTCCTTCCCCAATAATAATAGAGACAAATGGAAAAGTGGCATGTTCCAATGCTTTGAGGAGAATATCAATACCCTTGGTGCGGTAGAGATTCGCAATGGTGCCGACCCAAAGAGCGTCGGTCGCGGGTGGTTTGGGCAGGAGCGTTGTCAAGACATGTCGTGCCTCCTTTCGTTCGAGATGTGTTCTTTGAGCCTGAATCCCAAGAGGTATGAGAGGCAGTTTATTTTTCGAGAGCCCCAGATGCGTCTGAGCTGTTTTTTGTTCTTGTTCAGAGAGGACGATGACAGCATCTTTGATTCGAGCAGTGACTTTTTCGAGCATGCGATAGAACCACCGAATGGGGAGGAGAATCGGCTCCAGAAACACCCATCCATGGGCAGTGTAGACACAGGCTGTTTTTTTTCGTCCTGAGAAGTGGAGGGCGAGCGACCCCAATACCCCTGCTTTGGAACTGTTGAGGTGAATGACATCAGGCCTCAGGTCGGCAAAAAGATGGGTCAACTCTCGGAGAGCCAAAAGATCATGAATAGGAGAGATAGATCGGACGAGATGCTTCAGTTGTATGAGAGAGACCCCTTTGATTTTTTGGATATTGTGCTGGAGTATTTTATTTCCATTTGGTTCACCAATCGCGATTGAGATCGTCGCGCGCGAGGAGAGTGCGCGCGCCAGATCATACACATATCGTTGGGCTCCGCCCCATGGCCCGCCTTGGGTGATCACGAAGAGAATGTGAGGAAGTGAATTTTTTGGCATAGAGGTTGTTTCAAGTATACTCTTTTTTATTCGAGTTATCCACAATATTGTTGACGGACACTCAACAACAATAGATTTATTTGATATACTGAATTCATAGCGCACTCACAGCGAGTTGTACCTCCGCATCGTCACGATTTTTTTTGCTTACCTCCAAAACCCGCACGTTGCAGACAAGAGAGAGCGTGTCAGATACGGAAACTCACTATCAGATTTTAAGGAAAGGATTTTTGGTCTCGCGAGAGATTTCTTGATTTGTATATTTACATCATATGATGACGGAAAAAAGGAAACCAGGGAGAATGTTCGAAGGAATGCAACAGAAACGATTTATCGTTTCTATCATTGGTTTTTTGCTTGTTCTTTTTATCGCGTGGTATTTTTTGGATCAACGCGGAGCAGGGAATGGAGATGCGACATCTGAGACAGAAAAAGGCACTACATCAGCGCCGTCCGGAGTGATAGACGCGTCCTCAGACCCCAAAGCGATTGTAGACAAGGTAGCCAAGCACATGTTGTTGCCAAAAGGTGAAATAAAACTCGCCGCAGTTACCGATGTGGAGAGTTTGCGAAAAAAGAATCCAGGCTGGTTTGATTTTGCCAAGAATGGAGACATTTTGTTGCATTACGCCTATGGTATTATCATTTATGACCCGGCCGTAGACAAAATAGTAGATGTCGTTCGTCTGTTCAATGATCAAAAGAAAGTGGAAGAAGAGCCAGAAGAAAAAGAGTAGGACAACATATCAAAATTTATTTTAAGTTATCCACATTTTTTTTGACGATCACTCAACAACAACACAAATATTTGGTATACTGTATTCATTCAACATAACAACTATCATCAACGATCCTTATTTTTATCTTAAAAGGGGTATGATCTCTACGATCAATATGACAAGGAGAGAAAAATGTTTTCTTCTTCTTGCTCTGCTTATAGCAGGAATAATATGGCTCGTCCCAGTGGCGTTTGTGTCAGCCGTCACCACAGTCGGGAGCGACATCAGCGTGGACGATGATCTCACCGTCACCGATGCCGCCGCTATCAATGGGAATACGACACTCGGGGACGCGACAACGACGGATATTATCTATCTCAAAGCGCGGATCGGAGGTCATCTCCAACCCACAGTCAACAACAGCGAGGATGTGGGAAGCTTTAGCAACGCCTGGAACGACATCATGGCATCTGGCACATCGTATCTTGCCGTTC
>CAYJXK010000017.1:0-5011 GCA_964374115.1 uncultured Gammaproteobacteria bacterium | reverse complement strand
TTTAGCAACGCCTGGAACGACATCATGGCATCTGGCACATCGTATCTTGCCGTTCTCACCCTCACTGGCAATACCACGCTCGGTGATGCCACCACCACTGACACCATCACTCTGAACGCGCGATTCACCACTGACCTCGAGCCTACAGTCAACAATAGTGAAGACGTGGGTGGATTTGGCAACGCCTGGAACGATGAATTCGTATCTGGCACTTCTTATTTGGCGACATTGACCTTGACAGGAAGTACGACATTGGGTGATACCACGACATCAGATATCCTCTATATCAACTCTCGTATCGCGAGTTCTTTGATCCCGACCGTGCATAATACCATAACACTTGGGACGATAGGAACAAACGCATACGGTGATATTAATTCTTCAGGAACACTCTTCAGCCAAGCGGCGAAAATTCCTAATTATATTTCGACATCAGGCACTGTCTATTCCGCTAGTACGACGGTATTTAATTCAACTGGCAGTAGCACAGTCTTTATATTTACCGATCTTGGTGTCACGAGTAAAGGCCCACAAATTATCTTCAGGGATGCGACCGGAACCAATTGTACCGCAATTTTCACGAGTAACGGATTACTCTTGACTACAGCAGCCTCCTGCACTCCATAACTTTAGTAAGTCCTAACGAGGTTATTCTATGAAAAAAAATCTCTATCTCCTCGTACTCTTACTGAGTGTGGCGGCTGTGCCGATCGTGTTGCACGCAGTTGAGTTTCCTGTGACGCATTTACCTGGCGCGAGCTTTTCTCTCTCCGACAGTAGTGGTAGCTATACCCTCACCATTGTTGATAGCACCCGGGTGAATCAGTATTCAGTCGCGAGTGATTCGGTCACGTTTACTTTGGGCAACGGAGCAATTGTTGAGTTGGTTTCGCCGGATCGGTATCTTTTCCATTTGAATGGCGCTCCATGCGCTCCGATTACCAAGAGTTGCAGTCCCACTGAATCAAGACTCCTTGTCCAATGCTTCAATATTGAAGAAGGAACGACACAAACCCTGAGTGTCAGCCGGGAATCAACGAGTACGTGTACGACAAGCAATCAATCAGGATCCGCAGGGAGCAGTAGTACAGGAGTATCGTCACCAGGGCCGAGCGCGCCTCCAGCAGGAGAGAAAAAGACAGAAGTCAAAAAAGAAGTATTGCCTGCCAATGTAGAAATCATTACCATCCCGATTCAAAGTCCCACCGAAGTGGTCGTGGGTTCATCGAGCCACACCGTGACTGTCTCCACCGCGAGCGCCTTATCAGCAACGCTTACGATCCAATCTAAGCCAATCACGATCACAGTTGCCAAAGACAAACCCCAAGAAGTAGATACCAATGGGGACGGGAAAAAGGATTTGAAAGTGACGTATCTTGGTTTGGTTAATGGCAATCCCAAGTTCAAATTTGAAGATCTCATTGTCGCGGTAAAAAAGAAGACTGTGGTTCCTGCCGTGCCAAAGATAGAACAAACATTCACCAAAGGCACTCCGGCCACGGTATCGGTAGATGGCAATATCCATACTGTGACTCTGACGAAAGTGACAAAGAAAGGGTATGTGACTATTGCCCTCAAGGACGGCAAGCCTGCGAAGTTCACACTGAACAAAGCCGGCCAGAGCAAAAAAGTAGATACCAATGCTGATGGCAAGGCAGATCTGTTGGTCAAATATAAAAAGTTGACCGATGGCAAGATAATGCTTGAGTTCTCTCCCATAAAAGCTGCAACGTCGAAATCTACGCCAGCGCCAGCCGTAGCATCCAAAACAACCCCCTCGTACGTCTTTACGACCGATCTGAAATCTGGGAGCAGTGGTGAAGCAGTCAAACAATTGCAGATCAAACTCAAGACGCTTGGATTCTTTCCAGCCGCTACAGCCCCGAATGGCAATTATGGCCCAATGACGACTGATGCGGTGAAAAAGTTTCAAAAAGCCAATGGGCTTCCTGATCTTGGAACAGTAGGGTCTGCGACGAGAGAACTCCTGAACAAAAAGTAAGAAAAAAATTACCAAAACGATCCGCACTGGGCGGATCGTTTTGGTATTGGTATACTGTTCCATGCTATAAGGAATCGTGGCCATGCTTCATACAGCAGATACTACATGGAAACTCACTATGAGTTCGAAAAGAAAAATTATCTGGATATTCGTCGGAATTGCGATTCTCGCTACGTTCATGCGTGTGTATCGGATCACATATCACGATTCCTATACCGATGAAGCGATTCTCGCGTTTCGATCAATCGGTCTCATTGATTATGTGACCGCCACATACCAAACATCTCCGTGGCAATGGGTGAAAAATGTTCCATGGTGGATGCATCTATCGTTTCATGATCATCCACTCTTCTTTTTTCTCATACAACATGGGACTATCCGACTTTTTGGAGAGAATCTCATGGGAGCGCGCGCGCCTGCTCTTTTCGCAGGGGTAGGAAGCGTGATTTTTCTTTTTTATATCGCGCGACGACTCATGGGATTGCGAGGGGCATTGATCGCCTCAGCGCTTCTCTCCGTGCAATCGTACCATATATGGGTTTCTCGCCTGGGAATTCAAGATGGCGTCGTGATTTTCTTTCTTCTTCTCACCCTTCTTTTGTGGATGCTCGCGATAGAGCGTGGGAAGTGGTGGCTTTGGACATTGTGGGGAGTGTCGCTTGGTCTTGGGGTACTCACCAAATATACCAGCATCATCATTGTGCCGATCCTCGTGCTTCACGCGCTTCTTTTTCGAGGACGTGAAGAGAGTTTAATCTCGAGGATATTTTTTTTCCTTGCTGTGGGTCAAAAAAGATCCAAAGGAACGGCTCGGCCAGTGTCCTCGCTTCGGAAAAATAATATCCTCTTCGATTATGGGAAACAAGGACGTCTTCATGGATATCGAAGAAGAGGATTCTGGTGTGGAATATGCGCGATAGTGGTCATTACGTCGCCGATCTGGCTCTATAATCTGTTGCTCTATCGCGCGTTTGGGCATTTTGATTTTCAATTGTCAGCATTGTTTGGTCAGGAGGTATCGGAGTGGGCCGTGCGTCTTGGCCGGGCGCAAACCGGAGATCTTTCCGATCGATTTTTTTTGTTCTTCCGTTCGCTGTTTCAAGCGAATAGCCAATGGTTCAATGGTGTTGCCATTATTGCTTTTGTTGTTGCGAGCTTGAGGAGTATCTGGAAAAAAGACAAGACGCTTCTTTTTCTTCTTGGAGGGGCAGTCGTCACGTGGCTTTGGTTTTTTGTGATTGGCTCCACCTACCGGTTTGTGGTGATGATCATTCCATGGCTTGTTCTTCTTGTGGCGTGGATGTTCTCGTTGTTATGCATAAAACAAAAGAGAATCGGTCTGACCTTTGTTGCTTTCTTTTTCATTGCGGAATTTCTTTTTAGCATAAACACATTTTACCGTCTTCGTCCCCTTGGGGCTGAACGTGTGGCATATGCCGAGATTCGAGAAGAGGTGGAGATATTTGGATTCAATGAAGTGGATCAGTATCTCAACAATTTTTTTAAAGGTCGCGTGAGCGCGTTGTTTGGTCAACCGGAATATTCATTTTTGATTGAACTCGTAGAGAATAGAATACAGAATGCAAAAGAGAGAGGGGCGGCATCTCTTTCGATACTTCTTATTTATGATGATGAATTGCCCATGCTTTCGAAATTATGGACGTTTCAGAGACGATTGTATTATGATGGTTGGCCGATGATTTCTGACCAAGAATTTATTCGTTTGACTGGCGACGAAAAAGACGCATATTACCGTCCACAAGGGGTTGACACTTTTGTGTATATCCGACCAGCAGGAGATATTTTTGCAGAATATCAACCACGATTTTTGAGACAGTATACAATGAAAAAAGATGGAAGCGTTCGTGAAGAGCTCACAAATTATCTTCAAGGAAAGGGGATCGTACCAGATGTGCTCCGTAACAAAAGAGGTGAGGAGGTGTTTTGGGTGTATCGGTTTTGAGCTCTTTGACAAATACAAAAAATTGCGATAGGATACCCGTGGTTGATATAAGAAAAAAGGCTCAAATATGCAAAAAAATAAGACAATTCTTGTGAGTGGCGGCGCTGGATTCATTGGATCACACCTCTCCGATCGTTTCATTGGCGCGGGTCATCGTGTTCTTTGCGTTGACAATTTATTTACCGGTTCCAAGGACAATATTTCGCATCTTTTGTCTTGTCCTGGTTTTCAGTTTATAGCGCATGATATTGTCGCGCCATTATTTTTGGAAGAGCCCATTCATCAAATCTACAATCTCGCCTGTCCCGCGAGCCCGATCCACTACCAACACAATCCCGTACACACCATCAAAGCAAGTACGGCTGGCATGATCAATATGCTTGGCCTTGCGCGACGGCATGGCGCCAGAATCCTTCAGGCATCCACCTCCGAAGTATATGGCGATCCCGAGATGCATCCTCAACCCGAAACATATTGGGGCAATGTGAATCCCATTGGCCCTCGCGCGTGTTACGATGAAGGCAAGCGATGCGCGGAAACACTGTGTTTCGATTATCATCGCATGCATGACCTCGAGATCAAAGTCGCTCGGATTTTCAATACGTATGGGCCGCGCATGGCGTTCAATGATGGCAGAGTTGTTTCTAATTTTATTGTACAAGCGCTCAAAGGAGAGCCGTTGACGTTGTATGGCGACGGCAATCAGACACGAAGTTTTTGTTATGTGGATGATCTTGTTCGCGGACTCATCGCCATGATGGAAACACCGCGTGGTTTCACCGGGCCAGTAAACATTGGGAATCCGGGAGAGTATACGATGAAAGAACTCGCGGCATGTATTATTCGTCTTACTGATTCATCGAGCGCGATCACATATCTCCCGCTTCCCGAGGATGACCCCAAGCAACGAAAACCAGATATATCCAAAGCGCAATCTGTCTTGGGATGGGAGCCGACGGTTTCTCTCGAGGAGGGACTGAAGCGAACCATTGAAAATTTTCGAAAAAGACTTGCGTGATAATAAAACCATATCGAACTCATAGCGA
>CAYJXK010000016.1:0-17846 GCA_964374115.1 uncultured Gammaproteobacteria bacterium | reverse complement strand
ATAACCAAGCGGTATTATACCATGTGCTTGGTTACGAATCCCACTAATTACCTAATAGTATTGTACCAAAAATTTGATAATTAGTATACTTTCCTTAGCCCCATTTTATTTATGGATAAGATTATTCAAAAAATTTGTAACAATATAGTCGAGCAATATAAACAAGACAAAAATGTCTTGGGTATTATGTTGTTTGGATCGGTAGCACGAGATAAATTTGATGAGTATTCTGATGTTGATATATATATTGTTAAATAAGAAAGGTAAATTTTCAAGAAATAATTTTGTGAAAGATGGGGTACGTATTGATGTTATTTTTAATACAGCAAAAGAAGTGAGGAGCTATCTCAAAGAAGATAGTGGTAGCGTGCGGAGAATCACTTCGCACATGTTAGCCCATGGTAAAATCCTTTTTCAACGAGAAGGAGTATTAAAAAAAGTCCAGCTTATTGCTCAAAAAAATTTGACACTGAAGACTAAATATAACAAAAGTGAAGTTTTAATGCATAAATACTCAATAGATGATTTCTGGGGAGAGGTTCAGCGAGATATAAAAAATAAAGACTATTTGGCCTTTGGGTTGGACAGTCAATTGCTAATAAATAATATCCTGGAATTATTTCTCAAGCTAAACGGAGAATTTTTGCAACAACCAAACGAAACGACAATAATCTTAAAAAGATTAGATAAGAAATTTATAAACTGCCTGGAAAAATTTTATGAAGACAACGATATTCAAAAGAAGAAAAAGATTCTTGCGGAATTAGTGAAATATATTTATAGGAAATCAGGCGGTTCATTACCCAAAAGGTGGGTGTTGAAAGATTAGCGAGAAGATTATAAATATCATTGGCAACACCCTGCTAAAATTTTCGGCGAGCCGTAAAAAATGAAGGGGATATTGAATGGGGAGGGAAACTTTTTGCCCACGAGCGTAAGACCGCCTTCGCCTGCCCGCGAGGGCAGAACGCCGAAACAAAATTTTCTTCTTCTCATTTGATTTTTTTGGGGTAGCGCGAAATCCGAAATTATAGAAGAAAATTTTGTTGAGGCGTAACCCCGCTTTTGGCGGGGCGCGGAGGCGTCGCGTCATTGGCGTTTTCCAAAGATTTTGGTAAAATGAATTTAAGAAATGTCGCTAATCTTTCGCTTAAAAAAGGTTCGCGCATTTTCAAACAAAGGGCACCAATATCAAACTTTCAGAAATTTTGCCGACCGTTTCTGCCGCGCGAAGCGCGGCAATGGGTCAGTTTCTTTCAAAAAAGGTTCGCGCAAAGTGTATCATTACAGCACCAGACGAGAAACAAACGCCAAGATGCGAATGATGCGAAAGCGAAAATCAGAAAAGCAAGGAACATTATCGTTTGATTGTCTCTTTCGCAATGTCCCAATACCGCGGGTCATGTTGTTCCTGCTTCATCCAATACCACCATTCCGCGCCCCACAGATATGCCCGAGACGCACCCACATAGTGCACGAAATCAAGAGTGCGACGCAAGCGGTCTGTATCCATCATCCTCTCTTGTTCTTCAAGTGGAGTCTCGAGTGGATTGTTACTGCGAAGCCATGGCTCGGCTTGCAATTCTGCAATAAAAAAATCGCGATATGATTTGTCGGCGAGCCGTGCCTTGATGCGATAGAATCCAGCAGGAACCCAATCATAGGGCCACTTAACCCCTCCGATTATCTCGACCACGCGGTATAATGTGGAGCCAAGGATATCACCGTTTCTCGCCGCTTTCCCCCAAAAACCAAATTCTCCGCTATCTGTGATCATCACTGAATGAAAGCCATCACGCTCTCGAACAAGCGCTATTTCTTCTTGGATCATCTCTTGGCTCACCTTGTCACAGACACCAAAACGAAATGGGATAAACGGCTCATTTTCTACTTGCCAAATCTCGAGAGCAGGATGCGCGCGATATCGCTCGACCGTGTTTGTCATATACCGCAACAAACGCTCGCGAGCCTCATCACTGTCCTCACCTTTTACCCATTCTGGCACATGACATTCTGGCCATCGTGGCGCTTTTTGCCCTACGACCAAAACAACCCGAACTCCGCGCTTTGCCGCCTCGTCCATCATCCAATCCACCTGTTCGAAATTGAACGTATCCTTTACTTTCTCCACATCACTCCACATCGCTGCAATGCGGATCGTCGGAGTGTTCAAATCATCGAGAATCGCGATGTATGTTTCTTTCCAATCAAGGCCCAGATACATCGCGTGATTTTGATTGAAACTCACGCCGAATTCGACATCAAATCGTTTTTTTCCGGATAACCAAAAAAACAACCATACAATGAAGAGAAAACAAATAACAATGAAAATTATTTTGGTTGTCATTTTCATGTAACTTGTAGCGAGTTCCGTATCTGATATGCTCTCCCAAGCGCCATTCAGTCACTTTTTCTTTGCCTGCAACTCTATGGGTTATATCTGACAGTAAAGTGGTGGTCGAGAAGGGTTGCAATCTCTTTCTTGTCTGCAATGTGCGGGTTTTGGAGGCAAAGAAAAAGTGATGGGATGGCGCGAGAGGAAAAAACTCGATATGAATGAATGCAGAAAATAAAAAAAATTCTTCGTTGTTATTGACCTTTCATGATTGCATGAACAAGTAACATGTATGAGTGTGAGCCAGATTTGATGCCCTGGAACCGTAAAAAACCGCAGGCGTATCCGTAGATACGATGAGGATTTTTTACGGTGAAGGGCAAGAAGGTGACCGCAGTCATAGGTTTTTCGTTCAGGTAATTGTGAAAGGTCAATAGAATACAAGAAACGCCGATCCCATGATCACCAACGCCAGACCAACAATCTCGACGGTCGCTTCTCTTTTCGTAAAATATTCTCTCAGAACCTTTGGAAGCATTTTGGTAAAAAAATAAATCATACAGAACATGAACACATACTGTACCCCTGCCATCGCGTTGACGAGAGTGACACTTCCAATCGCAATCGCGTAATGGAGAATTACAACGCCAACGATACTCAAAATTTTGTTTGTGGCCACAATACTCATGGCATGCTGTTTGCCAAAAGTTTTTTGTATTTTTTTTCTGCCATGACGGCGAAAAGTCTGACGTACTGCCGGAGAAATCAGAAGCAACAGGCCAAAGATGCCTGCAGTGCCACGTGACCATACCAGACCAGTGAGAAAAGGATATCCCTCATATAAATATTTTGCTGTCACGAGAGAAAAAGCAAAGAGAATGGCCGCTGCCACTCCCCAGAGAAATCCCACATGAAACCCATTATGAGCACGACTTTTTTCAAAAGAAAGCAAGAGTGAGGCGAAGACGAGCAGAAGCACGCCTCCCACCTGGAAACCGGTGAGTGTCTCTCCTAGGAAAAGAAAGGAGAGAATATACGTCGCGACCGTAATCGTGCCGCCGATAAATGGATTAATATGGCTCGCCTCTCCCTTTTTGACAGCGACAAACATCGTGAGCATGCCAAGGCCAAATGTGATACCCGAGACAAGCGCGATCAGAAGATCAAATGGCGCGAGCATTTCTACGCCAAACGGCCATGCGAAAAACGCGGCCAATAAAAAAACCGTGGAGTAAAAAGTATACACCACCGGCTTCGAAACTGACTTTGTGAGAATAATTTTGTCGAGGACAAAAACAATCGCAAGGAGAAAATAACCAAACAATGAAAGAAAAAACCAGAACATAATATTATAACAAATGCATATCTTCGATCTCACTCTTCTTTCCTCGAAGCACCATATCCTCGATATGATAGGTGCCCATATGCGGCGCGTTCATAAATCCTTCCATGGCCGCGCGAGCAAACCACCCGGAGTGAAGCCAATCAAAGAGCCATTCATGGGTATAACGTGGATCATTCTGCTCTACCCCAGCCCCAATCGAATGGAGCCACGCGCGGTTATATTCTTCTTGAGAACCCACGGTCGGCGCCATAATAATAGGGATGCCGAGGCCTGAGTAAAAAGAAAGCTCGCTTGGTTTGGTCCAGAGAATATCTGTTGTCGTGAGCGTTTGATTGAACTTTTGGAAATACTCGAGTTTATTTTCCGCGTAGATAATATTGATCATCCCGCCATGACGCTTTTTGAGATGTAGGTCAGTAATCACCGCGTCGTAATATTCATAGACATCCCTCCTCGTGCCGGCGATGAGATTGAGTCGGAGCTCCCGCTTATCAATAAAACGATGAAGGCTCTCGAGAATCGTCGCGCCGAGCTCACGCTGGGCGCCTGCTCCTCCGACCGCAAAGGTCACGGTAAGCGGGTGATCAGTTTTGACTCGGCAATACCGAGCGCCAAGATAATATTCGAGGGTGTGATGATATTTAGAATGATACCTTCCGGTTGGGTCGAGTTGTCCAATACGGTATCCGAGATTGCGTTTGAGAAACGTGAGAGATTTCCCGCCGATGAGCTCTTTGGGAAGCGGAAAACCTGTGACAGAGATATGATCTTCTCGGACGCCATACAATGCAAGACGTTGCTTCACGCGTTTGTTGGGAGCAAGATAATGAATCCGACTTTTTTTCGGCTGCAGTGGCGCCCAAGCGCGGCTCACATCTGTATCAGTGCACAGGCAAAAAATCTGCCCCTTATATCCATGTTCTTCTGCAAAGAATGCGACAGCAAAAAATGATGTCACGAGCGGAAGCGGACGTTGGTTCAAAGTAGTAATAAGATCTCTGCCCCATCCCTTGCCAATCATGGAATACATTTGTCGCAATTGAAAACTGGGGCGAGAAAGATCCCGTTTGGGATAAAACGGAGCAATGCGTTGGATATAATCCATGATGCCAAAAGCAGTAGGTCCAACAACGGGCACGCTTTTGAACCGTGATACTATTTCATACAGATGCCGCGATTCATCCCATCGGCGTCTATCTCGAATCGGAATTCCTGGATAGGTATTCGCATTGATCGGATGCCCATTGGTCCATCCCGGAGGAGATGCGGCAATGTCTCGGAGAGGGTATATGGCGCGCTCATGGCCATATCCCATATCAACGGAGACGATATACGCCTTTTTCTGAAGGCGCTGTTGTGTCTGAATAGGAGATATATATTGTTTGGTACGATGTATTGCCACATTGTTACATTGATTTGCTCGTCCGTAGGCCGATCGGGCATGGGGATTATTCTGTCAATAACATCACAGCACAATCAGGCTCGCAATAAATCCATAGATGAAAACGCTCAGTGTATCCTGGATCACGGTCGCGATCGGTCCGGCGCCGACTGCCGGATCCAGATGCTCCAATTGGAGTAATTCTGTCACCAGCAAGGCGACAACAGGCGCCAAGGCGATTGCGCCAAACATTGAAAGAGAGACAGCAAACATGAGTTCGACTGATCCAAACCATATTATGATAATGGAAGCGCTCATGACTGCCGATAATCCACCAAAAATAATTCCCAAAATAGTCTCTTTCAAAAGGTATTTTTTAAAGCTTGCTTTTCCAGTTTTGAGATCTCTCGCGTAAATATTTTGCGTCTGAGTCCCGACGGCGTCAGCCATATAAACAATGAAGGGAATAAAAAAAGCAACTCGAATATTCTTCGTAAGCACTTCTTCAAAATTCGATGTCACAAAAGAAAGAAAAATACCTAACAAAAGTCCAAGAGCCAGCGAAGGCAGTCTCATCTGCATGAGACGTTTTACCGATGTTGTATCATCGTCAGCATATTGAATTTTTGTGTCTTTCATACAACTTGTAGCCAGTTTTCATGTCTGGCACGCTCGCTATGAGTTCATACATAAAAACAGATGGGCAAACTCAGACGTATGGAGTATAACAAAAAAATGCTTAAAAGGACATAGTCTCATGACGGTCACTTCTGTGACTTGTTATACTTCTCCCACAATGCGTGGAAATCTTCCGATGTGGTCAGAAGCATTTCAAACGAACCAGAGGCAATGATCTTGCCTTCACGAAAAAAATATATGGTATTGAACATTGGGAGGAGATGCAGACGATGAACAGAAGAAATAATGACTTTTCCTTTGAACGCGTTGAAAATATTTTCATAAATCAACCGTTCATTCCTCGAATCCACACTGCTTGTCGGCTCATCGAGCAGGATGATTTCTTTGTCGACCGATGCCAGAAGTCCGCGCGCGAGCGCAAGCCGCTGTTTTTCACCACCGCTCAAATTGACTCCTTTTTCTACAATGGAAGAGTGAAATTTTTTTGGCAATCTCTCCACCACCTCAGTCAATTTTGCTATATCGGTAAACCGTCGAATATACTCGACGGTATGAGGGACGCCCACGGTAATATTCTCGAGAATCGTCGTCGCAAAAATTTCTGGATCCTGAGGGATTAAAGCAATATTCAAACTGATGGAAAAAAATCCATGGGGAAGAATAACCCCATCAAGGGTACAAGCGACTCTACGCGGACTATAGAGCCCACGCATGAGTTTCAGCATCGTGGTTTTTCCACTCCCACTATCCCCAATAAACGCGATTTTTTCTCCTCGATGAATCGAAAAAGACACGCGATCAAGGTGGAGATCTCCTCCTTCCTCAGAATGATAGGAAAATGTGAGTTTTTCTACATCAAGAGTACTCCACGTCGGTGGAAACACGACTTCATCCACAAACCTTTTTTCTTTGAATTCTTTTGCGACTTCCTCAGCATTCATAACAGCGGTCTTTTGCTCCATCATGTCCCCGTACATGTACGCAAAATTATAGAAAATACTTACGATTTTACTCACGTATTCATAGAGAAGATATAGGGTGCCGATGAGGATCACTTTTCCTGTTCGCACATTCACAAACAAATAAGAAAACATGACAAGAAAGAGGGTGAACGAGCCGCACATGGCGACCAAAAACCATTTTATTTCATTGAGTTTTCTTTCTTTGACATACAGACCAAATGGCTGCATGATTTTTTTAAAAATTGCCTTCGATACCAGTGTTTCAATGCGAAGAATAATGACCGTTGTGATATTGCTGATCACATCAAAAATTTTTGCTGATATCGTATTTTCCATTCTATACACCTGAGAAAGTTGCGCAATAAGGCGTTTGTCAAATTTCAAGATCATAGTGACGGTGAGCGTCATCATCCCCAAAACAATATAGCTCGTATGAATATTAAAATAAACAAGCACACCATATGCCACGATAAACCGCACGACGACATCGATGATGGTAAAGCTGTTTCCTGCAAATTGATACAATGCCCTGGTTCCTTTTTCTATTTTGTCAATCGTGTCACCCGAATGATGATCGGTATGCCATGATGCCGGAAGTGCCATCACGCCATCCAAAAGATACTTCCTGTAATTCGCGCGCACGAAAAATGCGTTTTTGGTTTCGATGACCCGAGCTGGTCCGTGAAATACCCAGCCCATGAATACAATACCAATGAAAAAAGAAAGATAAAGTGCAAGGGTTGGGAGTGTTTCTTTCGTCACACCTTTCTCTTGGACGCTATTCAAAATTTTTGCAACGACGACAGGCTCAAGAAGCCAGATCACATCTGCAAACAAAAAAAGCACAAAAAATAAAACAACACCTTTCTTATTGCTTTCTGAGTATTGCCACAGTTTTCGAAATAAAAAAATGATGGGGTTATTTCTCATATACTTCTTTTTTCATTATACCAAAAAGAAAGCGAAGAAAAAACAAAGCCCGTAGTTGTGCTTTGTTTCCACGATGACTCGTTTATTATGTTGCGAAAACGAATAGTGCAGGCGCGGTAGGAATCGAACCTACGCATTCGGTTTTGGAGACCGAAGTACTACCATTATACGACGCGCCCATGTTGAAATCGATATTCATATTGTACTTTTTTCTTCCAAAAAAAACAAGACTCCGAAATAGAGCCCTGCCCGTAAAAATACTTAATCACTTTGTCTCTTTGTGGTCGGTATGATGATCGCAATGATCGCAAAATTTCTTCAACACCAGCCGATCTTTCAATTTCTTTTTGTTCTTTTTGGAATGGTGGGTCACGCGGTGACAATCACTGCATTCGAGTTTGATCATGTTATCTTGGGACATATAAAATAGGAAAAACAATGGCAAAAATGATTATAGAAAATTGGGAAGAAATTGTCAAGGAAAGTTGATTTTCTCATATTTCTTCTTTATACTCCCTTTTACTCACTATGCAACTCCCTATCGAGAGCATCCTTCTTCTGAAAACCGCCATCGGATATGGCATTCTTGCGTGTCTTCTTTCCTTTCTGTGGGCACCTTTTTTGATCAAGGCGCTATATTCCTTTCGTCTTACACGAAGTGCTGATTTTGACCCAACACTGAATCTTGATGGTCGCAAAGGAAAAGTCGGCGTGCCTATCATGGGCGGACTCCTGGTGATCGTTACTGTCGCTCTCATGACATATGTTTTCAATTGGGAACGGCGCTTCACGTGGGTCCCGATTGGCGTCATGCTTCTCTCAGCTCTTCTTGGCGCAACCGATGATATTCTTCATGTCTATGGTCACAAAAGACGAATCCGAAAACTTGGACACGTACTCCGTCTGATTCGCGTGCACAAAGATTGGACATATCGCATGTGGCTCGCGCTCACATTCCCGTGGGCCGCGTTTAAACGACTATCTCTCTGGCTTGGATCGCATCCGGGTCGCAGTGTCCATGTACATGAAAAACTCATCCTCCAGTTTTTGGCTGGCGCATTTACCGCGTGGTGGATCTATGGAAAACTCGGCGCGCATTGGCGGACTATTTTTATTCCATTTGACGGATATATCAATATTGATATCTGGATTATTGCACTGATAATTTTCTTTGTGATGTTTACGGCAAATGCGGTGAATGTGGCTGATGGCATGGATGGCCTGGCAGGCGGGGCACTCATTATCACATTTGGAGCACTCACCATTCTTTCATGGATCGATGGATATTCAGAAATTATGATTTTGAATGCGACAACGGTCGGATCGCTTCTCACCTACACTTATTTCAATATTCGACCTGCTCGATTTCAGATGGGCGATGTGGGATCGCTCGGCCTTGGGGCGCTTCTTGCAATTAATGTGATTGTGATCAATCGGATGCTACTCCTCCCATTTTTTGGATTTATTTTTTATCTCGAGCTCGTGAGTGTCATCATGCAGGTTATGGGCCGCTATATCCTGGGTCGCCGTATTTTCAAAATGGCGCCGCTCCACCATCATTTTGAACTTCATGGATGGAGTGAAGAAAAGACAGTCATGCGATTTTGGGTGGTGCACGCAGCGGTTGTGATGGTGGGAGTGTGGATTGCGCTGTATTGATATGTATCTATCCTGGAACACCCAAACCATTACTGGTTCTTCAGCTAAAAATAGAGAAACCATGTACGATCGTGGCTATCTTTTTACACGAGTTCAGAAAGGAGTGATGAACCAGACGAGAAGCCTCCGGATTGATCTTTCCAAATTCAATCTTACCAGTGAAAACCGAAGAATTCTTCGAAAAACAGAAAACATACATATGATCAATGGCCAATTGCCAATGAGCAATTACGACTGGAAAATAGGCAAACTCGCAAAAGATTTTTATGAAACTAAATTTGGCGCTGGTACGTTTAGCGCGAATAAAGTGAAGGAATTGTTGACAGATGAAAAGAAGAGTAATGTTAATGTGTTATTGTGTTACCACGTGAAAGAAATCGAGGTCGGCTATTGCATCGCTTTTGAGACCCCCTCCCTCCTTCACTATGCCTATCCTTTTTACCAACTCAAAATTCAAAATTCAAAATTCACTCCTCATACCGGCATGGGTATGATGCTGAAAGCCATTCTATGGGCCAAAGAACAAGGAAAAAAGTACGTCTATCTCGGCTCTGCCACTCGACCAACCGATGTGTATAAACTACAGTTTGAGGGGTTGGAGTGGTTTGATGGAGAGAGATGGAACACAGATCTCGACAGACTAAAACAGATTTTGACATATCATACATGATGTATATGCAATACAAAAAAATTCTCCCGCCATGGCTCCTCTCCCTCTACCACTTTTGCATCGCTCATCTTGCGGCACTTCGCTATCTTTATCCATCGCGATCAATGATTGTGATTGGTGTCACCGGCACAAAAGGAAAAACAACGACTGCGAATTTTATTTGGTCGTGCTTGTCCGCTGGAGGATGCAACACTGGTCTTATCAGTACCGCAAACATTCGAATTGGCAAAGATGAGGAGTCACTCAATCATTTTCACATGACCATGCCTGGCCGATTCCATATTCAGAGAATAATGAAAGAGATGAAAGAAGCTGGCTGCACACATTGTATTATTGAAACCACATCTGAAGGCATCAAACAGTGGCGGCATGCGGGCATTTTTTATGATATTGGCTTATTTACTAATTTGACCCCGGAGCATCTCCCATCGCATGGCGGAAGTTTTGAAACATATCGCATGATGAAAGGAAAATTATTTGCGTCCCTTTCAAAACATCAAAAATACATCGATGGAAAACGAATTGAAAAAGTAATTCTCGCAAATTTTGATAGTCCGGAAAAAAATTATTTTCTTGCGTTTCCCTCAGATAAAAAAATAACGTATGGAACACGTGAAGGCGCGGATATTCGTGCCATGGATATTCAAGATATTGAAGATGGCGTCTCTTTTCGCCTTTTTCCTTTGAGTGAGCCCTATGTTTTTCACATTCTCGGCTCATTCAACGTCCCAAATGCCCTTGCCGCGGTGGGCGTTTCGAAAGCGCTCGGTATTGCTGATGACGCAATTCGAAAAGGACTCAAAGATATTTCCCTCATTCCTGGCCGGATGGAACGTATTCAGGAGGGACAGCCATTCCGTATTATTGTAGACTATGCGCATGAAAAACAAAGCATGACCGCTCTTCTTACTTCTGCAAAAAAAATGGTCCAAGAAGAAGAAAAGATTATTGTGCTTCTCGGCGCTGAGGGTGGTGGACGAGACAAAACGAAACGACCAGCCATGGGTGAGATCGCGGGAAATCTCGCTGATTATGTTATTGTCAGTAATGTGGATCCGTACGAAGACGATCCAATGGAAATTATTGAAGACATCGCGCGCGCGTCTGAATCATCTGGGAAAAAAAGAAATGAAAATCTTTTTCCCATCGTTGACCGACGCGAAGGCATCAGAAAAGCGCTTGAGCTCGCGAAACCAAATGATCTGGTATTGATTACTGGAAAAGGCAGTGAGCAGTCCATCATGGTGGACGGAAAAACATCGCCGTGGGATGATAGAATGGTGGTGAGAGAAGAATTGAAAAAAATATGAAAAAAATTCATTTCATCGGCATCTGCGGTGTCGCGATGTCTGCCCTTGCCATTGCCTTCAAAAAGCACGGATACCAAGTGACTGGGAGCGACAAAGGATTTTATCCTCCTGTTTCGACTCAGCTTGAAAAAGCAGGCGTGAAATTTTACCCGGGATGGCATCCAGATCGAGTCCTTGGTAATTTGAACGATGGTCTTGTTGTCGTCGGCAATGTCGCAGGATCAGAGAATGCAGAATGGCAGTATGTGCAAGAAAAAAATTTGTCTTATTGCTCCTATCCAGAACTCATAGAAAAATATATGGTAAAAAAGAATTCTATCGTCTGTGCTGGCACATATGGAAAAACGACCACTGCGGCACTGATGTCGTGGATTTTGACCAAGGCACAATGGAATCCATCATACATGTTCGGCGGCATTTCCCAATTTCCCTCTGCACGATTAGCAGATGCAGACTGGTCCATTCTCGAGGGCGACGAATACAAAACATCTCAATGGGATCCCACGCCGAAATTTTCTCACTATCGTCCTACGCATCTTCTTCTCACATCACTCGTCTGGGATCATGCTGATGTATTCAAGAAGGAAAAGGATTATGTGGATGCATTTCAAAAACTTGTAGATGTTATTCCCAATCATGGTCTTATTGTCGTATCAGAAAAAGTAGAAAATCTGTCACTTCCATGTGCACTTCGAGTCATTCGATATGGAATGAAAAAAAATGAGTATCAATATCATGATGTGAAAACAACCAAACACGGAATCAATTTTTTTATTGCCGCCCAAGAGGAAACGATAGAGATGCAGGCCTCAATGCTTGGGGATTACTCGGCAGATAATATCACGGGGTGTTTCGCGTTGGGTCGAGAAATAGGTATCGCGAGCGATATCATTCGTGAAGCAGTAAAGGAATTTCCCGGTGTCAAAAGACGACTCGAAAAAAGACTGGACGGCGCTGTTGATGTTTACGATGACATTGCACATTCTCCACAAAAGGCGTATGGTGTCCTCACAAGTGTCCGCAAGCTGTATCCAAAAAAACTTATCGCTATTTTCGAACCAAACATTGGCAATCGATGCCGCGCTCTTTCCTCTGATTATGATAGCGCATTCGCTGCCGCAGACGAAATCATTATTCCGCGTCTGAGCAGTATCAAAAAAGGAAATAGAGATGAAGAACCCATGGATGGTGAGGAAATAGCGGATACAATCGCGCGCACCCATCTATCTGTTCAATATATTGAAAACGATAATGATCTTGTCTCTCATATTCTCTCATCCGTCAGCCCGGGCGATGTGGTCGTATTCTTAGGATCGCATGGATTCCGAGGAATGATAGAATCATTGTGTACAAATCTATGAAACTACCACCTCAAGCTCATCGCGTCTTCAAAGGTAACATATTCGATGTCTATCAATGGGAACAAGAACTTTTTGACGGTTCAAAAGCAACATTTGAAATGCTCAAACGCGTGAATACGCTCGAAATCATTCCCATTGTCGGAGACAATATTCTTGTGGCAAAAGAAAAACAGCCAGGAAGACCGGAATACTTTTCCTTGTTTGGCGGCAGACAAGATGAGGGAGAGACTCCACTCGAGGGGGCAAAACGAGAACTCCTGGAAGAGACTGGCTACACCTCCGATAATTGGGAACTTTTTTCGATGTACGAACCCACATCCAAAATAGAATGGGATGTATACACGTATATTGCAAAAAATGGTAAAAAAAAGCAGGAACCACTGTTGGATCCTGGAGAACATATTGAAATCATGACACTCACATTCGAAGCATTTCTCACTATCATCCTTTCTTCAGAATGGAGGTCAAAGGAAATTGCGTTCCATATACTCAAACTTCAAACCACCAATCAGCTCGAAGCATTTAAGAAACGACTATTCTCCCCGATCACTTTCCCTCATCCATGATCTCAACAGACACTCCCCCACTCGATATCGCTGTGACCAAAAGAGTCATTCCGCACATTCCACACTCGACCACGGTATCTTTTTGAAGATTGGGATACGATGAAAGATCAACGGCATTTTTACATTCTGGACAAATTAAGTTCATAGCCAATGGTTCATAGCCAATGGATGGCAGATAGTTTATGCGTCCATTATACCCGAACAATTGGCTATTGGCAATTTGACTCACACATATGAAAACGCCTCAGCAATCATACCCCCTCCTCGCCGAGGCGCTCGGTGTTCCTGACGTATATCTGAAACGAGAAGATCTGCACCCGTATGGCTCTCACAAAGGAAGGTCTATTCCTGTCATGATGAAAGAATACCTTAAAAAAAAACATACGCATTTTGTCATTTCATCTTCGGGAAATGCAGCGATAGCCTCTGCTGTATTTGTGAAAAAATATAATCAAAACAATTCTAAAGAAAAAATCAAACTTGATATATACATAGGAAAACGGATCGCGAAAGACAAATATGAACGCCTCCACGCGCTTGTCTCAGCCGATTCTTACATGCAACTTCTTATCGTAGAACGTCCAAAACAAGAAGCATTGTGGGTCGCTAAAAACGCAAATCTCATATATCTTCGACAATCCATAGATGATCTCGCGCTTCTTGGGTATCGTGAGCTTGCGGAAGAACTTTTGAAATTGGAAGATATTTCTGCTGTGTTCATTCCTACTTCAAGCGGTACTACTGCGCAGGCTTTGGGTGAGATATTTTCTGTTTCGCCTCACAAGCTGCAGATTCATATTGTTCAAACAGAATACTGTCATCCGATGGTGGAAAATGCGAGCGAAGAGAGAAAAAGTATCGGCTCTCTCGCGTCAGCCATTGTTGACCAAGTCGCGCGTCGCAAAGAAAAAGTCATGGCGCTTGTCAAACAAACTGGCGGATCGGGATGGATCGCGACAGACGACGATATTCGAGAAGCCATGGATCTTGTCAAAAAAACATGCAACCTTGCAATCTCTCCCAATAGCGCCCTTTCGATCGTCGGACTTAAAAAAGCATCTGAAGCAGGTTGTATTTTGCCTGGACCGGCGGTATGCCTTGTTACTGGACCGTGATATTATTATCATCTTTTGACGGTAGATTTTTCTCTTTCTTCTGCCCCATTCGAAATGCAGCCGTCGCGAGAAACCCTGTGATAAGAAATGCCACCACACTCGCGCCGACCGGTACATCCCACGTATTAATTCGAACTGGCCATCCTGCGATGGAACGGATAAGGTGAAGGGCCGCGACAAGGGTAAAGAAGATACCCACGATCCAATTGAATGTTTTTTGAGCCATATTTTTTGGAATAAAGAATCAAAAATAAAAAATGAGATGATTCAATTTCTACCTTCTCTCACATCTAATCCATATTCATAGCAAAGTTGTGGTCCGGATGGGAACGTATCCTTGTTTAATAAAGCTCTATAAGCATACGTTCCATCTTCAAAAGCATTTTGCCAGCTTTCTATAAATGTAGGATTGCCTCTGATTTCTTCCCAAATATTAAACAGTTTTTGTTTATCTTCATTCCTTACATATTCCGCCCAGCACTTCGGTTCCTTTGTATACTGAAAATCATTAAAATAATAAACGAGGCCAAGATGATTATTACCTTTTACAAGAGCACTGTAACCAATTGATTGTCCTTTGCTGGTCTGAGAGCCGACATCAATCCCTAAATTAAGATTAATATGTTCATATAAAAATGCCCATCCTTCTCCTTCTCTGTCTTTTATGATTAAAAGAACAATAGTATTGCCGGGGCCATCGCTGGCAGGCTCGTTGCGTATAATCTCTCCATCTGACACGGCATATATACTATCTCCTTGAGAAAGCGGAATATCAATTCCGGCATGTCCATGCCCCTTGTCTCGGTTATGCCTGATAAGACCAAAAGGACTCACAAATTTATTTCCTCCAAACATATTCTCGACATCAAATGGTAAAGCCAAATCGGTAGGCGGACCTGTTAGAAATTGTGTGTCACTTAACGGCTCTTGTGTATCATCCTGACCAATTGGCAATGTATCGGGATCAATTTGCAATGATTCTTGCTGAACACATCCACTCATAAGAACAATTAAAATGACAAGAAATCCAACTAAGAAATAACCCCTTTTAAGGTTTAACATAATCTATCTTTGTGTACTATAATAACTTTTCGGCTACCTCTGTGAAAGGTTAATAGAAATTTCTTAAAATGCTTATGAGATTTTTTTTTTCTTTTGCACTCCTTGGTCTTCCCAATGTACTCGTATATTGTTTTTCAATTGTTAATCCTACTTTTTCGAACAAACAAATGAGTTCGTCAAATGTAAATCCATGATAATACCGCTTACCAAGAATTTCTCCTGTTCCATCTTTCCAAGGAATAAAAAAATCTTTTCCTTCTTGTCTTCTTTTCGTCGTTTCGTATTTTTCATACTTTCGCAGATCATATATGTTCCAATTCGTCATAAGAATTCTTCCACCTTTTTTCAACACTCGTTTCATCTCACGAAGCGCTTTGAGTCGATCTTTGACTGTGGGCAAATGATGGAATGCCGCGATACAATAAATGAGATCAACCGAATCAGAAGCAAGAGGAAGGAACCGCATATCCGCATGATAAAAGCGACTGTTTGGAATACGTTTTTGCGCAATCGTGAGGAGTTTCTTTGAAATATCAATACCACTATACTCTACTCCTTGCTTTTTTTCAAAAAGTTGATATACTCTACCATTCCCACATCCAATGTCGAGGATCACATTTTTTTCTTTGGCATACCGGGCCAAAGGACGAATATCATCCCAGAGATAAGCGCGGGTAGAAGAAAATTGGTCGGCAATCCGATCATACGCATCTCGTACTCCTTCTATGATACGCGCTGGACTTTTTCTCATATTTTTTATTGTTTTCCCGTGTCACAACCATCCGCTGAACAGATTCTCCTCTCCATTCTTCAAAAAAATCCTGTAACCGCAGATGATTTTTTTCGCTTCAAAAATGCGACATGCAATACGCTCCATATTGCTCAGCCAGCAAACCGTTTGTTACGAGAAGCCTATCAGAATTTACTCAAAAAGAAAAGGATAGCTCGAAATTCATCGGTTGAACAAGGACTCAAAAAAGCCACGGTGCGAACGACATCTGGTATTGCCGTCATCACATCACTCGTGAAGCCCTTCATGTGCCCTGGCAAATGTGTTTACTGCCCGACAGAGATCCGTATGCCCAAGAGCTATGTCGCAAGCGAGCCTGCGGCAGCGCGATCACTGCGCCTCAATTTCAATCCGTATCTTCTCATGCAGAAACGCATTGAGATGCTCGAAAAGAATGGACACCCTTGCGATAAGATTGAATATATCACCAAAGGCGGCACATGGAATGCGTATCCTCTCAAATATCAGTATTGGTTCATCATGGAATCATTCAAAGCCTGCAATAATTTTATTCGAAGACACCCACTGCCTTCGACATCAGAACACGATTGGGATGCAGTACCTTTGGCTGATATTATTGCTGAAACAGAGAAAGAACAAACGTACAATGAACATGCGAGGCATCGCATTATCGGAATTACTCTTGAAACTCGGCCAGATGCCATATCTGCCAAAACAATTGCGCATATGCGATCGCAAGGATGTACGCGGGTTGAGCTCGGTCTGCAAGCGCCCGATGATCGCATTCTTGATCTCATCAAACGAGGACATACTGTGCAGCAATTCAAAAATGCGATGTATCTTCTGAGAACCGCTGGATTCAAAGTAGATCTGCACTTTATGCCAGATCTTCCTGGAACGACGCCCGAACACGATGTCGAAATGTATCAAGCGCTTTTTTCTGATCCAGACTTTCGACCAGACATGATGAAAATTTATCCAAACGCGGTGATTCAATCAGCCGAGCTGTATCAATGGTTTTTCGATGGCCGATATCAATCCTATGGAAATCGCGCGCTCATCGAATCGTTGAAACAGATGAAACTCTCGACGCCGCGCTACTGCCGCATTTCCCGACTTATTCGAGATATTCCAGCGACAAAAATAGAACATGGAAATACAACAACCAACCTTCGAGAAGTTTTGAGCGCAGAACTAAAGAAAGAAGGGAAATGTTGTGTGTGTCTGCGATGTCGTGAGATTGGACGGATTATAAAAATACAAAAACATAAAAACATAAAAAAATACCCGCCAATTTTGTTCACTGATCAATATGAAACAAGGGGCGGAACTGAATACTTTTTGACTTTTGAAGATCCAGACAGAATCGCAGTGTATGGATTTTTGCGGTTGCGGATACCCACAACCCCTGCCCCGCCCTCCCCTACAAGGGGAGAAATCTACGCGCTCCTTCCCGAAACCAAAGATGCGGCCTTTATCCGCGAACTCCATGTCTATGGCCAACTCGTAAAAATCGGCACGCAGGAAAGCGGCGCCACGCAACACAGAGGCCTGGGTAAACGATTGGTGGAAGAAGCAGAAAAAATTGCACGGAAAAATGGATTTTTAAAAGTCGCTGTAATCTCTGGTGTTGGTGTTCGCGGGTATTATAGAAAATTAGGGTACCGAAAAGCGGGGACGTATATGGTAAAAAGATTTCTCGCATGTTACTGACTCTTAACACGTACCTTAACGAATACACGGTATGATTTTGAGTCAGA
>CAYJXK010000015.1:0-18507 GCA_964374115.1 uncultured Gammaproteobacteria bacterium | reverse complement strand
GTTTGTTATTGTAGCAGATTTTGGTGTGTTTGGGGAGTTTCGTAATTCAAAGCTCCAAGAGTTCTATATAAGCGCTCTTCCGGTCATCTCCTTCGGTTGTTTTACACCAAGGATTTTTAATAGGGTCGGCCCAACGTCAGAGAGGACTCCGACCGGAGACACAAGACTCAAATCGCCATCCGGCGGATCTCCTCCCGGGCCAGCTTGTCCCTGATACAGATTCCCGATGATGAAAAATGGCACAGGGTTCGTACTGTGCTCCTTGTCTTTTGTACCGGTCTCCGTATTCAGCATCTCCTCCGCGTTTCCATGATCGGCAGTAATAAGAAAGATGCCATCTTTGGCAAGGATATGATCCGTGATGTCTCCGAGGCACCGATCAATACATTCAACGGCGCGGATCGTCGCTGGAATGTCTCCTGTGTGGCTAACCATGTCGGCATTGGCAAAATTCACAAAAATCACATCATATTCGCCGCTATGAATCGCGGCAATGACCTGTTTGGTCATTTTCAGAGCAGACATCTCTGGCGCTTGATCATAGGTCGAAACTTTGGGAGAGGGAATAATTTTCCGCTCTTCCCCGGGAAATGGCTCTTCGACCGTACCATTGAGAAAAAACGTAATGTGCGCGTATTTCTCTGTCTCGGCGATATGCAATTGTTTCAATTTCGCTTGGCTCACCACCTCCGCAAGACAATGCTGGACAACAACAGAGGGAAATGCGACGACGACGGGGATTTCTTTTTCATACTCTGTCATGGTCACAAAAAAAATATCTTCGGGAGCCACTCGATCAAATTTTGCAAATGAAGGAAGGACAAAACTTTCTGTAAGTTGTCGCGCGCGATCTGCCCGAAAATTGAAAAAAATAATCGCGTCACCATCACAAATACGCGCCTTTGGATTCCCTTTTTCGCCAATCACGGTTGGTACAAATTCTTCATCGTAAATCTTTTGTTCATACGAAGCGCTGATTGCCTCCTGTGCGTTCGTGGCGTACACGGTTGCCTCTCCCTCCACCATCGCACGATATGCTTTTTCTGTGCGATCCCACCGTTGATCTCGATCCATAGCATAAAATCGTCCAGAGAGTGTCGCGATCGCTCCGACACCCAGACGTTTCATCGTGGCCTCGACATCCCGAACAAATTGAAGCCCGCTATCAAATTTGGTATCTCGTCCATCGAGAATCGCATGAAGGGCGACCGATGCTATTTTTTGCTTTTTCACAAGCGCAAGAAGCGCGTCACAATGCTCCTGGCTCGCGTGCACATTTCCTGCCCCAATAAGTCCGATAAGATGGAGTGTGCTCTTTCGTTCTTTCACATGCTCCATTGCTTCTCGAAACGCGGTATTCTTGGCAAATGTCCCATCGGCAATCGCTTTGCCAATACGCGGATATGTCTGATAATACACCCGGCCTGCGCCGATATTCATGTGGCCTACTTCAGAATTCCCCATCTCTCCATACGACAAACCCACCTCTGTTCCGGAGGCATGCAATGTCATCGCTGGATATTCACGCACGAATTTGTCTATGGAAGGTGTCTTTGCTTCCGTAATCGCGTTTCCCTCACTGTGAGGCGCAATACCCCATCCATCAAGGATCGCGAGCACAACGGGTTTAGGAGGCATAAAAAAATTTCTAAAATAAAGCTCTTCCCGTCATCTCCTTCGGTTTCTTAATGCCGAGAATTTTGAGAAGAGTAGGCGTGACATCGGCAAGTTTGCCACCTCGTTTCAGTCGCCATCCTCGACACAGGTTGCCAACCAAAATCAATGGGACGAAATTCGTGGTGTGTTCTGTCATCATCTCTCCAGTTTTTCGGTCTATCATTTCTTCGGCATTCCCATGATCGGCGGTCACGATCATGACTCCATCACTCTTCAAAATCATCTGTGCTAGTGTCTTCACCTCTCGATCCAAAACCCGAATGGCCGTTTGTCCTGCCTTGAAATTGCCTGTATGGCCTACCATATCGGCATTCGGAAAATTGACAACAACAAAATCGTACCCCTGTTTCGTGAAGGCGTCAATAACCCGCCCGGTCAGTTCATTGGCCTTCATCTCGGGCCTGTCGGCATAGGATGCATCCCCGGTCGAAGCAACAAGCACGCGATCCTCGCCATTGATCGGAGCGGCATATCCGCCGTTCAAAAAATACGTCACATGCGCATATTTTTCTGTCTCAGAGATGTACAGTTGTTTGCGATTTTCGCCAATGGCTTTTGCAAGGCAATTTGGAATATCTGGGCTTGGGAACGCAGTAAAGATGCCGGGTAAATCTGGCCCAAAGTCCGTCATGGCAACGAAACGTATATTTTTAGGTAAACCAATCCTTCGGAATGCGCCCGAATTTTTCTTTTGAAAATCTGGTTGGACAAATACTTTGGTGAGCTCTCTCGCCCGGTCACTTCGCGCATTAAAAAAATAGATCGCGTCATTGTCACGAATCGTCGCGACCGGTTTTCCTTTTTTCACAATCACGGTCGGACAAATATATTCATCGGTTTCTCCTCGATTATACGTTTGCGCGATTGCTTCCTCTGCGCTTTCTGCCCGGCACGATCCTCGACCGCGCACCATCATATCATACGCATCTTGGATCCTCTCCCAATGTTTGCCTCGATCCATAGCATAAAAACGCCCGATAACACTCGCTATCTTCTCCCCGTTTTTCATGTGTTTTCGTAGTTCGCGGATATGCTCGACTGCTGAATGCGGTGGAGAATCGCGTCCATCAATAAAGAGATGTAAAAAAATGTTTGGATATTTTTTCTTTCGAAAGTACTCGAGGAGCGCGTAGAGATGTTCTGGATTGGCATGCGCGCTCTGCCCATTGGTGAGCAGTCCTATCACATGCACGGCGCTTTTATACTTTTGTACATGAAATAATGCCTGATCGAATGCTTCATTTTTGAAAAATGTGCCATCCTCAATCGCGCGAGTTATTCGAACAAGATCTTGTTCTACTATTCTTCCGGCGCCTATATTCATGTGCCCTGCTTCTGAATTTCCCTCTTGCGTGGGGAATAGCCCAACGGCGCTCCCATGGGCCATGAGACGCGTGAAAGGATATTTCTTCATGACAGAAAAAATATATGGAGCCGTCTTTGGTGTAATCGCGTTTCCAGGATTATTGGGAGAAGCAAGGCCGAAGCCATCAAGAATAATAAGAAGGGTTGGCGGAACCCTTCCATGGTGATTTTTTACAACCTGTCTTTTTTTCATAAAACTCCCGGGCTCAACGAATCAAATCAGCTTACTTCCATCTCTATCTTCATCAACCGATTATATTTCTCTACCCTCTCAGAACGACACAGCGAGCCTGTTTTAATAAACTCGGCATTCACTGCAGCCGCAAAATCAGCAATAAATGTATCCGCGGTTTCTCCTGAACGGTGCGACACAGAAATGGCATAGCCATGTTTTCTCGCCAACGTAACCGCATCAATTGTTTCAGACAACGTCCCAATTTGGTTCAGTTTGATAAGGATGGCGTTTGCTACTTTTTCATCAATCCCTTTTTGAAGACGGGACACATTGGTGGCAAAGAGATCATCTCCCACCAGTGTGACTTTTTTGCCTGTGTGCTTTGTGAGTATTCTCCAATGTTCCCAATCATCTTCGGCAAGGCCGTCTTCGAGAGACAGAATCGGATACTTTTTTATCCATGTTTCGAGAATACGGATCATCTTATCCGCACGAAAGCCCGTATGCTTGCTCTCGAGATAATATGTATCGCCTCGGTAAAATTCAGATGCTGCCACATCGAGCGCCAGATATACATGACGGCCAGGAACAAATCCTGCCTCAGTGATTGCCTGCATGATGCATTTGAGCGCCTGTTCATTGTTCGGGAGCTCTGGCGCAAATCCGCCTTCATCCCCGACACCAGTCGCATAACCTTTCCGATGAAGAATTTGAGACAAAGTATGAAATACTTGCGACCCAATACGAACACGCTCGGCAAAAACACGATGGATCGGCACAATCATGAATTCTTGCACACTCAAATTATTATCCGCGTGTCTCCCACCATTAAGGATATTCATGGTAGGAACGGGCATCCGCCATTCTTTTTCTTTGATACCAAACACCTCTCGAATATATCGATAGAGGAATCGCTTGGACGAAACTGCGCCGGCACGGCAGAGCGCAAGAGACACAGAGAGAATCGCGTTTGCTCCAAGATTTCTTTTATTCTCTGTTCCGTCAAGAGCGATCATCTCGGTATCAATCGCTCGCTGATGGAGAGCGTCTTTTCCTTTGAGCGCTTTTGCAATGATGACATTTACATTTTTTACAACCTTGAGCACTCCTTTTCCCCCGTATCGTTTCGTATTGTCACGCAGTTCTATCGCCTCGTGCGTGCCAGTTGACGCCCCGCTTGGCACAGCGGCCGTGCCTGTGCTTCCATCCGAAAGACCGACTGTGGTTTCCACGGTCGGGTTACCCCGAGAGTCAAGAATTTCTCGAGCGACGATCGATGTGATCGTGGTTGATTTCATATACTGAGAAAAACTCACCGAATCGCAAACGAAACGCTCACCTGCAATATCACATACATGCTCCCTGGCTCAATGATCGGGCCACCCTCGCTCCCGAATCCCAAAGAATCATATGCTTTCGGCGTCAAACCATCACTGCCGCTTTCAAATTCATTATACGACACAATTTCGACAAAAGACACACCCAGATTCGAGGCAATGAGCCGCGCTTTTTCTCGGATTTTCTCGAGCGCGTCTTCTCGCGCTTCTGCCACATATACCACTCGATCATCTACGGTAAACCGGAGCCCGTCGACGGTGTTGGCTCCCACCTCTCCTGCAAGAGAAAGCACTGCATTCGCTTTTTCCAAATCGCGAATTTTTACGGTGACGTTCTGATCCACTCGATATCCACGGAGTTTTTGTCCGTTGTCCGAATAATCATATTGTGGAAAGATCGTATAATTCGTGGTTTGAATATCATTCTTTGCGATCGCCAGCGCTCCCAATTTTTGAAGAAGCGTATTCATAACCGCTGTATTCTTTTGTTGTGCTTCTACGATGGTTTTCGCTTCATTTGTCATTCCCATCGTGACCACCGCGATATCTGGATTCACAGACACTTTGCCTTCGGCATCAATGGTGATAATCCGCTCTCCTCGAGGAGCTTGACCAATAAAATTGAACTCTTGGATTCTGTTTCTGATCATGGCGCCGACAAGCACAATCATATACGCGAGAAGAATCCCCACAAACGTCCAAAGAATCTTGCGACTGATTTCACCACAATATGTTCGTTTCCGTATATCGCGAGAACAGTCTTTGTTAAAACAACAATCATGTGATTGAGGGATTGTTTTTCGGCTACCCTCGTTGCCGTTGGTTTTTGCGACAGGCATATAAAAAATAAAAGTCAAAAGTCAAATTTAGTATATCACATTTGCAACATTGAAAGAAGGATCATTTCCGTTTCAACGCCTCAATGCCTGGAAGTTTTTTCCCGGATAAATATTCAAGCATCGCGCCACCACCGGTTGAGACGAGATCAATATCGCCCGTGCGATGAACCATCTCCATAGCCTGGACTGTCTCGCCGCCGCCGATCACGCTAAAAACGCCACGTTGACAGGATCGATCCGCGATTGCGCGAGCAATCATGCGAGTCCCTTTATCATACGGTTTCTGTTCAAAATATCCCATCGCGCCGTTCCATGCCAATGTTTTGGCTTTTGCAATGACTGATTGAAATAGTTCTCTCGTCTTTGGACCAATATCAAAAATGGCTTCGCCTTTCCCACATATTACATGGGGCATTTTTACGATTGCGACAACACGATGACGTGTGCCATCCACATTCCCGACAACAAGATCAACTGGGATCATGATCTTCCTTTTTTGTAGAGGCATAAGATATTTCTTCTCCACATCGCTATCAACCAGAGACGCACCGACGCTATATCCCTTGGTTGCAAGATACGTGCTGATAATCGCGCCACCAACAAGAATATGATCTGCTCGAGACAAGAGGTGTGTGATGATCGGCAGCTTGGTTTCAATTTTTGCGCCACCGATTACGACGACGAATGGATGTTTTGGACTCTTGACGACTCGGTTGAGACTCGTCATCTCTTCTTCTAATAATAATCCCATATAGCTTGGAAGATATTTCGCAACCCCAACAACCGATGCGGCCGAGCGATGGGATACGGCAAATCCGTCGAGAACAAATATATCCCCCAAAGACGCGAGCCTTTTTGCAAATGCGCTGTCGTTCTCTTCGTCTCCTTTATAAAATCGGGTATTTTCGAGTAATGCGACATCTCCACTTTTCAACTCGGAAAGATCGGCTTGCAGATGCGGCAATGGAACAATATGGCAATGGAGCAATGAAGAAAGTCTTTTTGCAATTGGTTTTACCGAAAGATCCTCGACTACCTTGCCTCCTGGCCGCCCAATATGTGTCAGGAGAATAACGCGTGCTTTCTTTTTTTGAAGATAACGAATGGTGGAAAGTGATACTCTCAAACGCGTATCATCCGCCACGTTTCCATTTTTGATCGGCACATTAAAATCAACGCGCACGAGGACGCGTTTATTTTTGAGATTTGGCGCTTGTTTGATTGAGCGAAGAGGCATACGTTGAGAGTCCATCTCTAAAAATTCCCCACCACCGAGACCATCTCGATCAACCGATTCGCGTATCCCCATTCGTTGTCGTACCAAGCAACAATTTTGACGAGGTTGCCTCCGACGACGCGAGTAAGCTCAAGATCCACGATGGATGACCGAGGATCAGCAATAAAATCGCTCGACACCAATGGTTCGTTTGTGACACCAAGGATATTTTTTAATCGTCCTTCTGAAGCGTCTTTGAGCGCGCCATTAATTTCATCAACGGTAGCATTCTTTTTGAGAAGAAGAGTAAAATCGGCAAGCGACACGGTGATTGTCGGCACTCGAAACGCATGCCCGTCGAAATTGCCTTTCAGTTGTGGAATCACTTCCGTCGTCGCTTTGGCTGCTCCAGTTGTCGTGGGCACAATATTTGCCGCGGCAGCTCGCGCGCGACGCAGATCTTTGTGCGGCCCATCTTGCAGATTTTGGTCTGCCGTATACGCGTGAACCGTGCTCATAAGCGCTTTTTCAATACCAAATGTTTTTTCGATTACATCCACGACTGGCGCAAGACAATTCGTGGTGCAGGACGCATTATTGATAATAGTCTCACCGCTATACGTGTTATCATTCACGCCGCGGACAAATGTTTTGATATCTCCTTTTGCTGGCGCTGAAATCACAACCTTTTTTGCGCCTGCCATGATATGTTTGCCCGCGCCCTCCGCATCCGTAAATCGCCCTGTTGATTCAATCACGACATCAACTTTCAAATCTTTCCAAGGCAATTCAGATGGATCTTTCAACCCGTACGCGTTCACAGGCACTCCATCAATACTGATATGTCCCTCATCGTGAGAAACAGAGGAAGAAAAATCTGGATACGCGGTATCGTAGCAGAGCAGATGCGCGAGTGTTTTGGTGTCTGTGAGATCGTTGATCCCAACAATCTGCATGGTCTTTTGATGTGTTGGAGTCCACGCGACTTTCAGGGCATGGCGCCCGATCCTCCCAAATCCATTGATGGCAACGCGGAGCATATGTGAAAAGTAAAAATTAAGGTAGACGTATTGTATCACGCTCCCTTATACACGCAAAGACCCCCGGATGCGTATGCGTCTGGGGGTTGCAGGATGCTCATGAAACAGTTTACGAATAACCCACTATCATCTTCCTTGGCTTTTGAGAGGTTGCCTTGTGACTTTTCAGAGAATAGAGTCCTTCATTTCTCGCAATAATACCCCCGAGTCCTCCTGTTTGCTCACTGCTATAATCAAGCGACGGGCTGATCTTCTTTTCATATCCATCCTTTTCATAGGTGACATAATAGCGACTGGGACCAACGAGCGCCGCATACCGGCCAGCGTGATCAGTGACAGCCGTTTGCACGAGCTTATGATATTGTTCATCAAACACGCGCACCACCGCACTCTTTATGGGCTTTCTTGTCTTGTTATCTGTCACGACGCCATATGATGTGGGCTGATACCGATAGGCCATGCGATAAAACATGCCATAAAAAAGAAGATGCACGGCAAGAAAAACCGCTATGATGGGTGTTGGAGAAATAGCAAAAGAGAGCATCGCAACCCCAACCCCCAACATACTGAGCACGCGTTGGAGCGCTTGTTTGGAATGCTCCTGCAAAACGAGACTTGTGGAGATCTCTTCATCTCGCGGATCAAGCGGAATATTGTAATGCACCACGGTTCTTTCTGCTGTGACCGTGAATGTATTCCCGTGATAGAGATTGCTATATCGGCTATCCTCGACTCTCTTTTGCAACAGCACACTCAACCCGCGGAATCCGTCTTTGGCGACTTCAATCCGATAAATCCCTGGTGTCGTAATAAAGAAATACCGGCCCTGCATATCGGTGACACGCGATTGCACGATCGCATTCGACTTATGATCAATCAGGCGAACCATTGCAAGATCCACGGGCTGTTTGTTGAATGCATGATAAATCACTCCCCATCGCTTTTGTTTGCGCAGTCTGAGGAGCACAATCGGTTGTCCAAATAGATATCGCAAGAACACCAGCACCTGTGGAAGCGTAAAACCAACGGCCACATTGGCAACAGCTCCGGCAGCGATCGTCGGAGCCAGAACCTTGGTATTCAAATCCTGCACGTCTTTGCTCGCGAGAACTGCCTGAACCACTTTTACTGTTGCTTTTGAAATCGTAAGAGCAGGTGGTGCAAGAAATGTCATAGATGCGGCACTTCCTGTTTCTTCTCCCTTTTCCGATTCTTTCAATATAGATTCAATCGCAGTGATACCTATGCTTTCTTTTGTGGCTGGGGCGTTCTCTTGCGGAGCCAATCCGCTCTCAAATGCCGATCCGCCACTCCCGCCGCTTGATCCGTTGATACTCGCCTCTGAAGACGGAACGCTTCCCGGAACAGACGATATCGGGCCAGTTGACTCCATGCCAGGTGGCGTATGTTCGCCTGTGGTTTCCCCGCCAGTTCCGCTTTGCGGCGAACCACTCTGTTGCGAAGAACCATTTGGGATTGTGATCGGTTGCTGTGTGACTCCGGAATAATTCCCGGCAGAATCTTGCGTTTGGATTGCCATGGTATACGAGCCAGGATCAAGGGACTCAGGAAATTCAAACGACCAACTCCCATTGGAACCCACCTCAGTGGCATAGGTAATCTCATGAGAGCCCGCGAGTCGGAGGTACGACAATGTCCCCCGCATCGCAAGACGGAGTGGCGCCATCGCGTTTTCTCCATTTGGACGCTTGACAGTAATAAATACTTTTGACAATGGCTCAGCCACACCGGTGATCTGTGGAATGACAGATCTGCGGCTCTCATCCAATTGTGTGAGATCCACGTCTCGTACGACTGGAGGAGCGGGAGCCGTGGTATCCACAATCACGCATACATACGTGGTGAGTTTCACTCCTGTTTCAGAATTGCGAAGCACTGCGTTGATACATTTTTTTCCTTCCCCTGCGCTCAACTGCCATTGCTGTCTCGAATTCACGATTGGCTGGTATGTTTTGTTGGTCAAGGTAGAAAGAGGCGTATCATCGCTCTCTTCCAAGATAACATAATTGGCAAATACTGAATCAAACAAAAGCGTCACCACCAAACTATTGGTATACAAAATAGGAGTGTCATTTTTGACTATTTTGATGAATCCTGTCGGCAAGAATTCATCTTCACTCGCGCCAAGAGCCGCAAGCAATTTCTGCGGCAATTTTGAGGAAACGGGTGCGGGAGAAGATGCAATAGATGATACATCCCATGACGAATAGGACGTCTCTATCTTGGCGATATTTCGTGCCTTCGCGAAAAAATGATACGTGACGCTTGGATGAAGGCCTCGAACCACAACTCCACTATCTCCACCAAAATCCGGCTTTGTCCCCCATATGGGATACTTCCTGATCGATCCGTCTATAGCAACAAACTGATCATCAGCACACGGAAGACGGCCGACGACCACACAAAGAGCATATTCTACATACTCTGGATTGGATGCCGGATCAATCACCAGCCGTGTCGATGTGGAACTCAAAAAAGTGGAAACAACAGGCCCAGGTGTATCCGCGAGGGTAAACACCTCGATTGGTTTATTGGAGACGCTGGTGTTTCCTGATTGGTCAGATGCGCTGATGTCTATCACATAAGCGGTCGCTGTCGCAAGTCCGTCCATAACTGTTTGGGTTGCTTTGTTATAATCAACAAATCCAAGATTTGGATCTGCGACGCGAGTGAGGAGATATTTTTCAAAGACAGAAGACGTAGGGGTCGCGACGGATATAATGCTATATTCTGAAAAATATGTATCAGACGATGGAGCCCCAAATCCAATCGTGGCAGATTGCTGTGTCGTAGAAACAAGAGACAACGGACCAGGGACTATGGGTGGAACAAGATCGACAATCTTGGTGAGCACGCCTGCCTCGCCATCATCTTTTCGATCATTGGGAATCACAAAAAGACATACCTGCCCTTCTATTCCCGGAACATCCCTTTTGGCTTCCCACCAAAAACTCACTGTGGCAAATCCTCTCTCAAGAGAGATACCGCGTATTTGATTGGGCGCATTGTTATCCACGATCACTGTGGAAGACTGCACTCCTCCAACCATAACCGTGCTCGAAACTGTTGCCATGCGTAACCCATCCATGGATCCACAATTCAAATCCTTTTTGTACATGAGACGCAGTTGCGCGGTGGGATCATCGGCATCAAAAATAGTTGCTTGTATCTGCACCTCTCCCGTACCAGTCATACTAGATTGGGCGGAAAGATTGGCAACTCTCGGATTTGCATTGTAGATATTGGAAGGGCTTTCGCTTCGTGACGATCCGCTATCTCGAGACGGCGTCGGATTTCCCCCATTGCGATCACGCGAAGCTGCCATACCCGGCGCATAGTATGTGCGAATGCCGCTGTACCACACGACGGTAACAGAAAAAAAGGTGAGTAGGACAATACTCATGGCAAAAATGATCAGGTCCTTTTGACGACTGATACGCATAGACGAATTGAATCTCTCAATCACAGAAAAAATCTTGGATTGGGCATTCATGTGTTCTCGCCTTTGTTATAGAGATATAAATTAGTATACCAAAAAGAGACAAAAAAAACTATTCACATGCGTGTCGCTCATGTGGATGAATACAAACACCACGAATCTCTCGTGGTTTTATCCATGTATCGTACAAAAATTATCCAAGTTGTTCTTGCACGTCTTTCACAAAATCAGCCGTGGATCGCTCAATGCCTTCTCCCAACACAAAGCGGGCAAATCGGCGGATAGAAATTTTTTCTCCTATCTCAGATGTTTTTTCTATAAGCAACTGTTCGATTGTTTTATCTTCATCTTTGATAAACGGCTGTTCGAGAAGACACATCTCGCTGTAAAATTTTCCAATTTTTCCCTCAATAATTTTTTCAACAATCTCAGACGGTTTATTTTCTGACTGCATCTGCTCCCGATACACCGATCGCTCGCGCTCAAGCATGTGGGATGCAATTTCTGTCCGAGACACACACTGTGGCGCGGCGGCAGCGATATGCATGGCAATATCATTCACAAGCGCGCAAAATAAATCGGTCTTTGCGACAAAATCTGTTTCGCAATTGACCTCGACAAGGACGCCAATTTTCCCGCCACCATGAATATAACTTGCCACGATCCCCTCTGACGCCACTTTGTCCGCGCGTTTCGCGGCTTTGATCACACCTTTTTTCCGAAGCCAATCGAGCGCGGCCTGAAAATCGCCGCTTGTTTCTTCGAGCGCTTTTTTACAATCGAGAATCCCCGCGCCAGTCACTTCGCGGAGTTTGGAAATGTCGGATGAAGAGATGATATATGCCATATTTATTCCTGATTCACGACTCGCCCTTCTGTTGCCACGGCGACCATCCGCTCCTTCGTCTCTTTTTCCTTTTCTCGTTCCTTTTTGCCCTCTTCGATCGCGTCTGCCACAAGAGACACCAGAAGCGTGACAGCCTTCACGCCATCATCATTGCCTGGAATAACATACTCAGCGTTCAAAGGGTTCGCGTTGGTGTCAGCAATGCCGATCACCGTGACTCCCATTCTATTCGCTTCAGTCACCGCCGTCTTTTCACGCTGAAGCGACGGAACAAAAATGGCATCTGGCATTTTGGTCAGCGTCGTGAGTCCTTCAAGCGACACATCTTTCTTTGCGAGTTCTTTGCCAATCTGCACCTGTTCTTTTTTCAGATATTTTTCAAGCTCGCCACTTGCCTGCTGCTCTTTGAGAGAAATATAATGGCGGATCATTTTGTGAATTTCATCAAAATTAGTGATGAGACCGCCAATCCAACGATCAATGAGATATGGCATGCCGCATTCCATCGCTTTTTCGCGAACCAACGCGCGAGCCTGTGGTTTGGTGCTGATAAATAAAATGTGTTTGCCCTCAGATGCCATCGCCTTCACTTGAGCGAGCACTTCAATAATTTTTTCTCTGGTTTTTTCCAGATCAATAATATGCACGCCATTGCGCTCTGTAAAAATATATTTCTTCATCTTTGGGTGCCAGCGTGATGTGCGATGTCCAAAATGGACACCTGCCTCGAGAAGCTCCTCGAGTGTGGGGATGTTCATTGCCATAATATATGTATTTCCTTATACCACCCCTTCGCGACCCTCGGCCGTGGCCGGGGGAGGAAACAAGTGCAAAGGGTGTGAGATGAGTGAATAAAGTGGGGAGAGTATATCGAAGAAATGAAGTGGCGTCAAGGGCCTGTTGACACGCATGATATTATGCTATACTCGCCCGATATGCCATCATCTTCTCCTTCTCACCGATCAAGAAACCTTCTTTTCGCATTCCTCTTTCTCCTCAGCATCGGCTTTTTTTCTCTTGTTGTGTATTACATTTGGCTCCTCAATACCACGACACCGAAACAAATGAGCGCGCTTGAAGCGACATTTAATTCCAAATTTACTCGCAATCCATCGGCCCAAGAAATACCAGCTCCTTCGAAAAACGAAGAAGATTTCCTCGCCACCATTCGCTCGCACAATCCTCGGAAAGGCAACCCTGAAGCCCCACTAAAAATCCTTGCATTCATTGATTTCGAATGTCCATATTCCCAAGAATCATACTCTATTTTTCAAAAAGTAATAGCTCAATTTGGGCCAGCCATTGATGTCGTTTTCAAACATTTCCCGATCGATGCGATTCACCCGAACGCCACGCCTGCATCACTTGCTGCAACCTGCGCGCAAGAACAGGGAAAATTCTGGCCATATTATGACCGCCTATTCCAAATGAAACGGCTCGACAGCGCCTCTCTTCTTTCATACGCACAAGAGCTCAGCCTCTCTCTTGCCTCATTTGAACAATGTCGCAACGCTGAGACATATCTCAAAAACATCGAAGAAGACCTCGCTGACGGCGTTCGGCTCGGGATTAGAGGAACCCCGACCTATTTCGTGAATGGTAAAAAAATTGAAGGAGTGATTGATGAGAAACAATGGCGGACTATTATTCTTGACGCATTACAAAAGATATGATAGGCTTTTCTTCTGTTTCGCGAATCCTCTTTATTGGAAATATCATCGGCACGATCGTGTTCCTGTTCTTTCCACAATTCACCCATGCGCAACTCCAGATAGATCCCCGCTGTTTTACCCAAGCAGAATGCACCGCGGCGAGAAAGGATATCCTCGGTGACTCCTTCTCTGAGACCGAAGCACAGAAGCAAGCGACAAAAGGATTTTATCAAGGGACAGATACGATTGAGGCATGCGGCGGCAAAGAGATTGCTCAAACATTCGGTTTGGGGTTTTGTCTTCCTGCGTCTGAGGCAAACACAACATTTTCTTTTGGAGGAAAAAAATCATTTCTCCATATCGGTGATTTTATCCAATATATGTACCGGTATGGAGTCCTAATAGCGGGACTGCTTGCAGTGATTGTCATTATCGTCGCGGGAATTCAATGGACAGCATCCGCGGGAAACAGTGAAATGGTGAAAAACGCGCAGAAAAAAATCGCCGGAGCGCTTGCGGGCCTTCTCCTTGCCGTGCTTTCCTACGTGATTTTGAATACGATCAACCCATATCTCGTCAATTTACGTCTCCCCCAGATCTGGATGATCAAAGAAAAAAATTTTGCGCAAGGAAAATGGTGCTATTATCAAGACAACAAACTATCACTCAAAACGAGTGACACATTTCTTGACGCGAAATACACGATCAATGGAAAAATTTACACAACATATACCCCGGAAAAGACCGCGGTCTGTGGGAGCGAATATTGGATAGAAAATACCAATGGCCTTTCCTGTTTCGGATCGTATTGTCCAATTGCAGATGGAACACCAACGCTTGTATGCAACGACAAAAACCCTGCGGGGAGCACGCTCGCCAAAGAAAATTTCGTCTGTGGTAAAGGAAATATCTCGGGAAAAATCTATCATGTCTCTGTGGGTCCAGAAGATGACGAGTGGGACGATCCATGGATACCTGAAATGAAAATCTACGCTATCTGCGCTGACGGATATATGTTCCAGGTGAATAGCGAATTCGATACATCAAAGATTGGAGAGGAAAACTATTCCTATACACTTTCTCTCACAACAGCGAGTTGGTTCTCAGATATGTTATTTTCCGGCATCAATATAACTTCCGCGCCTGGAGAATGTAGCGAGCATGGACAACTCAATGGATTTGCTCTCCTCGCACTCTTAGAACAAGATGGTGTGAACACTGCAAACGGCGCACGCCTTATTGGCAGAGGACCGGGCGGAACAGCGTTCGACTTAAGCAAATTCCCAAATGATGATGTTACATTGTTCAACACAGTAAATCCACTCAGCGAAGTCTTGTTCGATAATGAACACAGTGAAACATACCCTTCTCTCTCAAAGGTAGATAAATCGTTTCTTTTCCAATGGGAAGATTTGTTGCTTGGAACCCCATTTGACATCAATGTCAGCGAATCGATATTTGAAGAATAAGCCGCTATGCATGACCTCATCACCATCACCAACGCTCGCGTCAACAATCTCAAAAACGTCTCCCTCACGATTCCAAAAAATAAACTCATCGTCCTCACAGGACTTTCCGGATCCGGGAAGTCCTCTTTGGCTTTCGACACGATCTATGCCGAAGGCCAGCGTCGCTATGCCGAATCGCTCAATGCCTACGCGCGGCAATTCATGGACATGCAAGACAAGCCGGACGTGGACGAAATTACCGGTCTTTCTCCAACGATCGCGATTGACCAAAAAAACTATTCCACCAATCCCCGCTCCACAGTGGGCACCATGACAGAAATCTTTGACTATCTCCGACTCCTGTTTGCTCGAATCGGCATGCAGTATTGCCCGGATTGTCGCGTGCCGGTGTCGCATCACAAAGAGGGAGATATCACCGAAGCGATCCGCGCGCTCGGCCGCAAAGGACATTCGCTCCTTCTCTTGTCTCCGATTCTCCATCACAGCGCAATCAAACCAAAAGAACTTTTTGCACAGCTCGAGCAAAGCGGCCGTGAGACCGTGCGCGTCAATGGACTGGCGCAGACGATGGTCGAACTCAAAAAATATCCATTCCACGCGTCAAAAAAATATGATGTGGATATCGTGATCGGACACATTACGGATATCAAAAAACAAAATCTGGCTCTCTTGATTTCTCAGGCGCTCGATCTCGGGAATGGCACGGTAGAGATCCTCGACGAGGAAACAGGAGACGAATATACGTATACCACGTTTCCCCGATGTCCCAATTGCGCGCGATCATTTGAGCCGATTGAGCCGCGCTCATTCAGCTTCAATAGCCCGTATGGCGCCTGCCCGCGATGCACTGGGCTTGGCAAAACATTGGAAGTAGATCCAGAACTGGTAATCCCAAACCTGCGACTCACGCTTGCTGAAGGCGCGATTCAGCCATGGACACGGATTGTGGGGAATCAACAATATTACCAAAAACTCCTCACTGTTGTTTCCAACATGCATGGTTTTTCGGTAGACACGCCGGTCAAAGATCTGTCGCAAGAAGTGATGGATGTACTTCTCTATGGCACGGATGGCAGAGAATATTTGATAGAAAATAAAAAGGTGCAATTTGAAGGAATTATTCCTAATTTGACGCAACGCCATGCCACCACCACCTCAGAATATGTGCGAAAAGAAATCGAGGCATATATGCGAGAAAAAATATGCCCGGTTTGTTCTGGAAGGCGTCTGAAGACAGAATCGCTCACGGTAAAAATTGGGGAGTGGAGTATCGCGGATATCCTCGAAATGAGTATCGAGGAAAGTACGCTTCTTTTTCAAAAACTAGTCAAGGATATCAAAAAAAGAGAATCCACCACATCTAGCCAATTGACGCTCGTGCAACAGCGTGTGATTGTGCCGATCGCAGGGGAAGTCGTCAAGCGTCTAGGAAACTTGATGGAAGTCGGTCTCTCGTATCTCTCACTTGACCGATCGGTGACCACGCTCTCTGGCGGAGAAGCACAACGAGTTCGCCTCTCGACCCAGCTCTCAACCGGACTCACCGGCGTCATCTATATCCTCGATGAACCCTCCATTGGACTCCACCCCAAAGACGCGGAAAAACTCATCGCGACGCTCCGGCACCTGCGCGATCTTGGAAACACGGTGCTTGTGGTCGAGCATGATAAAACAATCATGGAAAGCGCGGATCTCGTGATTGATATCGGGCCGGGCGCAGGCATCTATGGCGGAGAAATTGTATTCCAAGGCACGGTTGCTGCCATGAAAAAAAACGCGCGGTCACTCACAGGAAAATACCTCGCGGGAAAACAGCATATCCCGTTGCCCAAAACATATCGAAAAGGAAATGGAGGCGCTATGCATATTCTCGAGGCAACCGCGCACAATTTGAAAAATATTGATGTATCTATCCCGCTCGGAAAGCTTCTCTGTGTCACAGGCGTGTCCGGATCGGGAAAGACGACGCTCATCCACGATGTGCTCGGCAAAGCATTGAGCCGTCATTTCTATCGCGCCAAAGCCGAGCCGGGCGAACATAAAGGCATGAAAGGCCTCAATCTTCTCGATAAAGTGATCGTCATTGATCAAACACCGATTGGGAGAACCCCTCGGAGCAATCCAGCGACATACACAGGCATTTTTACCACCATTCGTGATCTCTTTACCAACCAATCCGAAGCAAAGCTACGCGGATACGATGCGGGAAAATTCAGTTTCAATGTGAAAGGCGGCGGCCGATGCGAAGCCTGCAATGGAGAGGGGTATGTATGTATCCCCATGCAATTTCTCTCAGATGTGTTTGTGGAATGCTCTGAATGCAATGGCAGACGCTATACCAAAGAAATTCTCGAAATTCATTACCGATCCAGAAATATCGCGGATGTACTCGATATGACGGTCGAAGAGGCACAAGAATTTTTCTCTGATATCTCGTCTCTCGGAGAAAAACTTACCATTCTCAAAGATGTGGGACTCGGATATATCAAACTAGGGCAGCCTGCGACCAAACTCTCGGGCGGAGAAGCGCAACGAGTGAAATTGGCGACAGAATTATCCCGAAAAGCCACAGGCAAAACCCTTTATATTCTCGATGAACCCACGTCTGGACTGCATTTCGACGACATCAGAAAATTGCTCTCTATTCTCAATCAGCTGGTTGACAAAGGAAACACCGTACTCATTATCGAGCATAATCTCGATGTCATCAAATGCGCGGATTGGATTATTGATCTCGGGCCAGATGGCGGGAAACGCGGCGGTGAGATCACCGCTGTTGGCACGCCAAAAGATGTCGCGAAAGTGAAGACGAGTTGGACAGGAAAATTTTTAAAAAAAATTTTCTCCTAAAAAGCAACCAGTCTATACGAAATATTTCACACAGACTGGTTGATGGCCTGCCTCCCTGCAAGCCAACTCTCTTTTGATGTACGCCGCCACTACGTGTTTGTCCCCTTGTACAAACGACAGTACAACGATGAAATGTAGTCGTACCATACGCCGCCGAACGCCCTGCTCTGATCCAGGATCTCGGCAATGCGACCACGGTAGTGGCAGACAGTGCGTCTTCCTCGCGCCACAGCAAGAAGCTCTTGGTGGATAACACGCGAGGGAACCTCAGGGGTCTTGCGCTTCGACCGATTTTCTTCGGCCACTCTAAGAATGACCCTGAGAAGCGCTCCGATCTCTGCGGCATGTCGAGGCTTTTCCTGCATATCGAGAATCCGAAGTTCAAGCGTCCCCACCGGATTTACACGTACGACCCACCAACAGTTACGCGGGTCTTTATCAAAGCCTTGCTTCACTGCGAGCTTCGTGAGATGTTCGGGAGACCGGACAAAGAGAGGAACTGGCCTTCTTCTCATTTTGAGATAGATGAGGGGTCGGGGAGTTTCTATCGCTCTACATAGCAATTTTTGATATCATAGTG
>CAYJXK010000014.1:0-18558 GCA_964374115.1 uncultured Gammaproteobacteria bacterium | reverse complement strand
TCTTCTTGCCTTTATACAGAAATCATGATAGTATCGAGCATATGAGAATTTCCCGCAAAAAACGCCCACAGAAATCCCTGATCCCCCGATTTCGGATCAATCAATTTATCCGTGTTCCTGAAGTACGCCTGATTGATGCCGCGGGTGTCCATGTGGGGATCGTCCCGATTGCCGAGGCGCTCCAAAAAGCTACAGCATCTGAGCTCGATCTGGTCGAAATCAATCCGGGTGCCGAGCCACCGGTGGCGCAGATTTTAGATTTTGGCGCGTTCAAGTATCAAAAAGAAAAAGAGATGCGGAAACAAAAGATAGGTTCTCATATGAGTGAACTGAAGGGAATCCGGCTCTCGATTCGTATTAGTGATCATGACCTCGGGATTCGAAAAAAACAAACAGAAAATTTTCTCGATCGAGGAGATAAAGTAAAAGTGGAAATTATTCTTCGAGGCCGAGAAAACGCTCGCGCAGGCCTTGCATTCGATGTGGTACGGCGGTTTGTCGGACTCGTAGGCGCAGATCTCCCTATTCGGATAGAACAAGAGCCGACGCGCCAGCAAAATAAAATTACGGCAATGATTGCAAAAAAATAAGATATCAGTTGACAAGTTCGCAACTTGCCAACGTACTCATTGGTCAATCTATCCTCTTGACAAAAAAGAACCCACACGGTACACTCTGCTCCACTGAAACTCTCTCACCTATATGCCAAAACTAAAAACCCACCAGGCAACCGCGAAACGATTGATCGTGAAGCGATCAAAAAAAGGCACAAAAATCTTGAAACGAACCGATGGCCAAGACCATTTCAATTCGCGTGAATCTGGCAATACGACAAGAAATAAACGACGCGACTTTGCCATCTCCAAAACCGTCCACCAATCCATTTTGCGCGCTCTCCCCTATGCATGACTTTACACTTTAGACTTTAGACTCGCCTACTATGTCACGGGTAAAACGAGGAATCCATCATATCAAACGCCGACGCAACATCCTGAAACGCGTGAAAGGGTTTCAAGGCGGAAGAAAAAAACTTCTCAAACTGGCAAAGACGGCCGACACCAAAGCGGGCGCTCATAGCTATCGAGATCGGAAAAGAAAAAAGCGTACCGCACGGACTCTCTGGCAAGTGAAGATCAACGCCGCTGCTCGAACGAATGGTACGTCCTACAGCCGCCTTCTTGCCGCGCTCAAAAAGCAGGGAGTGGAGCTGAACCGCAAAAGTCTCGCTGAAATCGCTGAAACATATCCCCTTGTCTTTGACCGCTTGGTCACATCTCTTATCCACACAAAGCAGACTTGACAACGCAGATCTCTTGTGATAGGATGAAAAATCACAAAGGACCTTTTGTGTGTTTGGTAGTTGGCGGGCATGCCCCCTCCTTCATGCCCCTGCCGACGCCGAACACACAAAGGGTCCTTTTGTTTTGAGGCCGTCCAGACCTTAGAGCCTGTCTCGACTTTCTTTCGACTTTCTTTCAATTCGACTTTCTTTCATTGACAAAAATAATTTTTTACCGTATCATCAAGTACACCATAAATGGTAACATATTGGGCTGGTAGTTCAACTGGTTAGAGCACCGCCCTGTCACGGCGGAAGTTGCGGGTTCGAGTCCCGTCCAGCCCGCATAACAAAAAATCCACCCGGCCGCGGCAGGGTGGATTTTTTGTTATGAAATATTCGCTTTTTTTGCTCGTTTCAATTTCTTTTTATCTCTGCGAATTTTTGCTTTTGCTCGTTCAATCTTTACGATTGCGCGATACGCTTTTCGTCTACCCATATAAAAAGATACCTTATTTCAAATGAATGCGTGATTCCCATCATACTATGTCACTGCCTCTCCTGTCAAGGATCGAAGCCAGTGCTCCCAATCCGGAAGGTGCCTCTCTGTGTGGAATTGCGCAAAGCGATAGATGATATGATGAAGATGGCTATGCGATACCCCACCAATCGGAGATGTACTGATAGCTCCCCATGTCCCATGCAGAAGCAGTCGAAGATCATGCATATCGCTGATGTGAGTGGAAACGAATGTATCGATCCGCGTATCCTTTTGTGTGTGAGCGGTAAAACAGTCGGCACACATGACTCCCCCGTCTCCGAGAGAAACATATACCACAAACTTTTTTTGATCCTCTAAAGGCAGACAGAGAAATTCCCGCGTCATCCCGTCAACAGATTTTTCACAACGATAACACGCGTCAAACGTTGGACGAAATCCGAGAAGCGCGATGAATTTGAATATGACCGCGTCGAGAAGCAGAACATGTCTATCCACGCGCTCCTCTTCCAAATACTCAAGCCATGAGAGGACAAGTTTGAAAAGCGCTTTGTCTCCCCCGCCCGCGGGAATAAGGACATCAAGAAACCACATGAAATACCATGCCGCCCCACTGCGCTTGGCATCGGTTCGAAGAATAGGAAAAAATCGAATCGGCTGGACAGAGGTCACGTATTCGATCTGTCTTCCTCGAACGGTCCCCACATGATTCCATGTGTATGGCTCGAGCGACGATGCATTTTTGCTGGCCATTTTTTTTATCCCTCGCGCAAACAGCTCCAGTTTTCCTCTCTCTTCTGTGTACAAAGAAACGATTTGATCGTGCTCTCGAATATCGCGACGGGAGAGAATAATTGCTTGCATACGAAAGGATGAGACGGTAAAAGAAACCGAGCTCATCAGCTCAATCAAGATATGCCCGCAACAGAATCATTGCGGCACGCTCATCAAGACTCACATTCCCCTCCATTCGTCCTGCCTCATGCGTCGAATATCGCTCATCAAAAAAAATAATTGGGACTGATACGGCTCGCCCCAGCTCTGTCGCGAACGATCGAACGTTTGTCGTCTGCGCTCCCTCGCTTCCCTCTGGTGTGATCGGAAGTCCAATAATAATTTTTTCTATATTGTATGTTTGCACTTTCTTTTGGATCTCGGTAATCGCTTCTTGTTCTGACTCATATCTTATGAGTCCACAAGGCAATACCACTGCAACATCTGTCGGCCGAAAAGCAAGTCCAATGCGTTTTTGTCCATAATCAATTGCGAGAAGGTTCATATATCAAATTTTTTTGAACTCACAGCGAGGAAAAAACTCGCTATGCGTTCAATGGACTGATCATATACTCCTCAGGTCGTCGTGTCACCACCACAGGCCCTTTCTCTGTCACCACCACGGTATGTTCAAAATGCGCGCTGAGGCTTTTATCACGAGTTGAAATACTCCATCCGTCGAGCGCTGTCTCGACATTGTATGAACCAAGGGTGATCATGGGCTCAAGGGCAAGTACAGCCCCAGGCACAATTTCCCATGTGTCGAGCGCGGGGTCATAATAATTGGGAATGCGTGGTTCTTCATGAAGTCTGTGCCCCACGCCGTGCCCCACCAGATCTCGAACGATGCCATAGGATCCTTTCGACTGTACATACATCTCGATGGCTTTACCAATGTCGGCAATAGTGTTGCCCGGGATAGCCGCGCGAATCCCAACCTCGAGGGCCTCTTTTGTGACAGCGACCAATTTTTTTACTTTCTCTGGCACCTCACCCACAATAAGAGTAATGGCAGTATCCGTATACAACCCACGATCCTTAAAACTCTGAACTTTGAACTCTGAACTTGGAAAAAGCATGCCAATATCAATACTCACAAGATCTCCAATCCTCACTTCCTTTTCTTTGGTAGGAATGCCATGTACCACTTCGTCGTTGAGAGAAAAACAAATGGTTCCAGGAAACGGTCGATCAGATGGGTGCGGTTGGTATCCTTTGAACGCAGGAATACCACCGACTGCTCGAATCATTTTCTCGGCCTTTGCATCAATGTCATCTGCGCGCGCGCCAGGGACGATCAAAGAAACAAGCTGAGAAAGAATCTCGCCAAGAAATTTTCCACCTTCGATAAGGTGTTCGATTTCGTCCGAACGTTTTTTGTACATAGAGTCCATCTCAAAAATAATTCATGGCTCATGTTCCGTCCGTTTTGGCTATAAAAAATTCATATCTCGTCGTCATGCTACCAGTATGCCTCCTCGATTTTCACTTTTTTCGCTCAAAACGTCGATGAAACTGACTCAAAATTATTTTTGAGATGGGCTCTCGTAATGTTCATTGTATTACTTGAGCGCCCAAACGCCTCATCACTTCCCTATCCACCGCCTCAATCGATTTTTCTGCGTCAACAATGGCTAAAACTCCCTGATCTCGATAATACTCCCGAATTGGCGCGAGCATTTTGTTGCCTTGTTCTTCAATTCGTTTCTGAATCGTTTCTGTGTTGTCGTCAGCACGCACCTCAAGAGAGCCCGCGCATTCCGGACATATTCTTTTTTCTTTATTATCCAGTGCGTAGGGAAGAATATAACCACACGCCGTACACACTTTGCGATAGTGTAATCGCTGTATTGCTATTTCATCAGAAAGAGCAAGCTCGATCACGAGCACATCATCTCGTTCGAGCCCAAGTTCTGAAAAAAATGTATCATACCGACGTGCTTGCTCAAGGGAGCGAATCGCGCCATCGAGAATAGCTCCTTTCCCTTGCTCTATACTCTCTCGAATTTCCCGAAATGCCAACCGATAAATAAGATCATCTGAAACCAGCTTGCCTTTTTTCATCTGTCGCAGGAGCTCTGCATCTTCTGTGGAAATATCGAAATCAGACTTGAGCGAACGCAAAAGATCACCTGTGGAGACGTGGCAATACCCGAAACGATCGACAAGAAGTCGTGCCTGAGTTCCTTTTCCACTTCCCGGAATGCCAAGAAGAATGATAATTTTTTTCATATGCGTCCTTTTTGATCCGCAGCAAGGAAAATAAATACTCTTAAACTCATAACGAGTTTCCGTGTCTGATGGGCTTTTCTTGAGAGACAAACGCGAATGTCCTTAACGCCGATTCGCAATATATTCCATGAACACCCGCATCATGCCTTTGCGGTCATTCCCACTTATTTTTCTTTCTCGTTCAAGCGCCAGAAGCACCGCGTCAATTTGGCGAAGAGAAATGACGCCGCCACTCATGCGTCGGGCGATAATCGCTTCCTCGACTACGCGCGCTTCGGAAAGACTCAATGTGGAAACGTTTTCCTGCGACACAAGTCGTCGAATATCTTGTTCCGGAATATGTCGAGGCGTAGAAGAATAATGGGTTGTCTTTCCACCAAAAATATATCCAAAAAATTCTGTGAATAAACCCATACGTCGGTTAGGTCTTATTGTCGATTGGCTATTGGTTATTGGCTATGAACGAAACAAAAACTAGATCCGATCATACTCATGCATGGTAAGTTGCGCGTCTATTTGTTTGGCTGTTTCGATCGCCACACTTACGACAATGAGAAGACTCGTGCCACCAACGACCAATGATTGAGATTGAGTGGCAAACTGTACCAAGAGAGGTAAAATAGCAATGAGACCGAGGAAAAGCGCGCCAGGAAACACCAGTTTTTTCATCGTGAGAGCAAGATATTCTTCTGTTTGTTTCCCTGGACGAATTCCTGGAATAAATCCACCCTGCCTCTGGAGATTTTCAGCGATTTTATCTGGTTTGAAAATCACGGCAGTATAAAAATAGGTGAAACCAAACACAAAAACAAAATACATGATGCCATAAAATACCTGATTATTAAACAGACGAATAAGCGCATTCGCTCCTCGCGCGACAATACTTACGTCGCTATTCACAAAAAACTGCGCAATCACCGGCGGAAATAAAATCACTGAAATCGCGAAAATAATTGGAATCACGCCTGCCATATTCACCCGGAGGGGGAGAAAAGAATGCGCGCCTCCTTGAGAGCGTGTTCCTCGCACTTGCTTGGCATAGGTCACAGGGATGTTGCGCTGTCCCTCGGAAATGATGACCACGCCGACCACCGTCGCAATCGCAATAATGGCAAAAAGGAGATAGGTGAAAAGATCAGCCGAAGAATAATTGAGAATCGCATTCCGAAGCGCTGTCGGAAGCCCCGCGACAATACCGGCAAAAATGAGAAGCGAAATGCCGTTGCCGATATGCTTCTCGGTAATGAGCTCTCCCATCCACATGAGAAACATGGTGCCGGCAGTGACTGAAACCAAAATCGCCATGAATTGAAATGAAGAAATATCTCCAAGAATATTTCCTTGTGATTGTCGCAACAGTTGTAAAAAACCGAACCCTTGCATGAACGCCAAAGGTACTGTCGCAATACGGGTATACTGGCTAATTTTCTGTTGCCCTGCTTCTCCTTCTTTGGAAAGCTCTTCGAGACGAGGCACCACCATCGTGAGCAATTGAAAAATAATCGACGCGGTAATGTACGGAGCAACCCCAAGCATGACCAAGGAAAAATTTTCAATCGTTCCTCCGGAAAAAATATTCAACAAACCAAGAATTTGATTGCCAGCGAGAAATTGTTTGAGATTGGTGGTATCCACCCCAGAGATAGGGATGTGCGCGACAACGCGAAAAAGAACTAACATGCCAAGCACAAAAAGGAGACTATTTCGTAGATCCCGTATCTTCCATATGTGACGTAATTTTTGCCACAACATACAATTCTAAAACACCACGTTCCCTCCCGCCTTCTTCACCAATTCTACTGCTTTTTTGGAGAGAAGACAACCACGCACGGTCAGAGCATGTTCGAGTAATCCTGTTGCAACAATTTTGACTGCGCCTATTTCTTTGCCAATGATTCTTTTCTTTTTGAGAGACGCAAGACTGACCTCTTCGCCATGTTGAAAAGCACGGTTCAACATCTCAAGTGTCAGTGTCTCGGGTTTTTGTTTTCCACTTTGGAATCCGCGGGATTTGGGAATCTTCTGGAGTAGCGCTTTCCAACTGCGACGTTGCAATCCATGTGCGCCACCGGATCGAGCCGTCTGGCCTTTCCCGCCACGGCCAGAATAGGTGCCTCGTTGTGAAGCATTTCCTCTCCCCACTCGTTTACGCTTTTTGCGAGCGTGTGGAGCAGCCTGAATTGTATGTGCGTGCATTTCCATATTTATTTTTTTCTTGTTCCTCCTGTGGCCCGTGGGCGAAATGACTCGAGCGCTGCAAAGGTGGCCTTCAGATTTGTGATTTTATTATTTGACTTCCCAAGCATCTTTGAGGACGCATTTGGGATACCAGCAAGCTCGAGGACCATCCGAATAGCACTGCCTGCGATAATGCCAGAACCAGGAGGAGCGGGCTTGATCATCACACGAGCCGACTTGTATTTCTGTTCGACGCGGTGGGGAACCGTTTCATGGACAATCGGCACAGTAATCATGTGCTTCAATGCTTGATGATGCGCTTTCTCTACTGCCATTTGGACATCCTTTCCTTTTTGCACTCCAAATCCTACGCGTCCTTTTCGATCGCCAATAAGAATACAGGCGCGGAAGCTGAGTTGCTTTCCTCCTTTCGTCACACGGGTCACGCGAGCCAGATCAACAATGAGCTGATCAAATTCTGGTTTTTCTTTCTTCACTTTTTGTCTCGATCTTGTTTTTCCTTGGGCCATATATGCAAATCTAAAATACAAGTCCGCCATCGCGAGCGCCATCGGCGGCAGCTTTCACACGTCCATGATATTGATATCCTCCACGATCAAAAACCACGATAGAAATATCTTTTTCTTTTGCCTTTTCAGCAAGCATTTTTCCGGCGTGATATGCTCGAGCCGTCTCTCCTTTGCGCGCTCCTGCCTCGGGTCCTGTATTTTTTTCTTTTGGTATGTCCTGACTTCGAACACTCGCGAGTGTCACTCCTTGTGTATCATCAATAAGCTGGAGAAAAATCCCAGTGTGACTTCGAAACACATTGAATCGTGGCCTATGCGCGGTTCCGCTCACTCGAGCACGAATGCGAATATGACGGCGACCTCTTCGTTGTTGTTTTGTCAAGTGTCTTTTTTTCATATGCAATACGCTGATAGCTGATAGCCAATTTACACTCCTGTTTTGGCAGTTTTGCCTGCCTTGCGTCGAATCACTTCATCCATATATTTAATCCCTTTTCCTTTGTATGGCTCTGGTTTCCGAATAGCGCGAATGGCTGCCGCGGTTCTTCCCAATAATTCCCTATCTATCGCGCCAAGCGTCACGAGATTCTTTTCGACTGTTGCACTGACTCCATTTGGGAGAGCGAACAGAACAGGATTGGAAAATCCAACCTCGAATTTCAGCGCATTGCCTTGGAGAGCGACACGATACCCCACACCATTGACCTCAAGTTGGCGCGTAAATCCTGTCGTCACTCCATGAATCATATTTTTTGCATGTGCGGCCCATGTGCCCCACAACGGCTCTTTTTTTTCACCGCTCTTCAATCGCACAACCAGAAGATCTGGCGCAATAACAAAGGAGACGGCATCAGGAACAGGACGTGTGAGTTCTCCCTTCGGTCCTTTTACAGTCAGCCGACCATTCGCGATGGACACCGAGACACCTGAAGGAAGTATGATATGTTGTTTACCAATACGAGACATAGGTGATTGCTATCAGCTAACAGAACAAATAATTTCTCCACCGACACCAGCTTTTTTCGCCTCTTTCCCTGTCATCAAACCACGAGGGGTAGAGACGATGGCAATGCCATAGCCATTCAAAACCACAGGCAAATCATTTGCTTTGCGATAGACGCGATGTCCTGGGGTACTCTCACGCTTCATCTCGACAATTGCAGAGCGTCCACGATGATATTTCAACGTAATCTCAAGCATAGGTCGTGAATCATTTTTCTTCTGCACATCCTGAAGATAGCCTTCTTGCTTGAGGAGGAGCGCGATGGCTTCTTTCATTTTCGAATAGGGCACATCCACCCGCTCTTTGCGAGCGTGGAAACCATTACGAATACGGGTGAGCATGTCTGCGATAGGATCGGTCATCATAGAATTACCAACTTGCTTTTCGAATCCCGGGGAGTTTGCCGGCATTCGCTAATTCACGAAAACAAATACGACAGAGGCCAAATTTTCTCATATAGCCGCGTTTCCGGCCACATTTCCAACAACGCCGAACAATGCGAGTAGAAAATTTTGGTTTTTTTAAGAATGATTTTGCCTTTTGTGCTTGCGTCGCCATAATGATTGACAGTTGACAATTGATAGTTTATTTCCTAAACGGAAACCCAAGAGCGCTGAGGAGCGCTTTCCCTTCTTCTGCGGTATGGGCCGTGGTTGCTACCGTTATCTCTACTCCATGAACCTGATCAAGTGTGGATGTCGTGACTTCTGGAAATGCAATATTTTCCTTGAGTCCAATAGAATAATTTCCTTGTCCATCAAAAGACTTCGAATTCAATCCTCGGAAATCTCGAACGCGTGGAAGCACCACATGAATCAATTTATACAAGAACTCATACATGAATCTTCCCCGCAACGTCACAGAGGCGGCAATGGGCATCCCTTCTCGAATTTTAAAATTGGAAATTGATTTTTTTGCTTTTTGATGCACCGGCTCCTGACCCGTGATCGCCCTGAGTGTCTGTGTCACCGTATCAATCACTGCCTTCTCTTTCGCATGACGGCCATACCCAACATTCAATGTCACCTTGGTCACCCGTGGCACCTGCATCATATTGCTCCACCCGAACTGTTTTTGAAGGGCTGGAATGACCTGTTCTTTGTATTGCTGATACAACAATGATTGCTTCATATTGCAGAACTATACATCAATATATTCGCCGGTTTTTTTGGACACCCGTTTCTTCTGCCCGCCCTCTATCCGAAATCCCACACGCGTAGACCTATTGATTTTTGGATCAATGAGCATTACCGTACTCATCGGAATCGGCGCAAAGAGCTCTATGGTCTGGCCGGTATCTCCGCGTCGTTTCCCACGCAAATGTTTTTTCATCTTTCTTACCCCTTCGACCACGACAAACCATATGCGTTTGCGATCATGAAACAAGACTTGAATTACTTTTCCAGTCTTTTCTCGATCTTTTCCGGATAATATTTTGACGGTATCGCCTGTTTTGATTTTCATACTATTCAAGTTCAGAGTTCAGCGTTCATGGTTCAGAGATACAGAGTCATTTTAGTTGATGTACATCTCTAGACTCTGAACGCTGAATGATTAAACTACCTCTGGGGCAAGACTCATGATCTTTTGGTATCCTCGTGCCCGGAGCTCTCGTGCCACAGGCCCGAAAATACGCGTCCCTCGTGGTTCTTTTGTTTTCTTGTCAATAATCACGGCCGCATTCTCATCAAATCGGATATATGTCCCATCTTTTCTTCGCCATTCTTTTCTTTGCCGCACCACCACTGCATGCACCACTTCTCCTTTTTTTACCGCGCCTCGCGGCTCCGCGGCTTTCACCGCGCAGGTGATCATATCCCCGAGGATTGCCGCGTGCTTCTTGTATCCGCCGAGCACACGAATACATTGGAGCAACTTTCCTCCGCTGTTATCCGCGACTTTGAGCATGGTACGATGTTGAATCATATAGAAAAGATTATATGGCGCCCGGCTTTACCTTTGCCAAAACCCGAACAAATCTCCACCGTTTAGTTTTACTCAACGGCCGACATTCTTCAAAAAGGATTCTATCTCCCACCTCAGCTTCGCCACGTTCATCATGCACAGGGTAGATTGATGACCGCGTGTATTGTTTCTGATACTTTCGATTTGTTTTCAATGTCTTGACGCCTACCCGAACCGTTTTTTGTTCGTTCCGACGAACGACGATTCCTTCAAATTGTCGATGGGTTCTTTGTGGGATTGATTGTGGTTGTGTTGTATTCATATACGTATATTCTCAACCTTCTGTATCTGTGTTTTGAGATAGGTAAGAAGTCGAGCAATGCTCCGACGCGTTGCGCGAATAGAGCGAACATGTTTGAGCTGGCCTTCACTAGCCTTGAATCGTAAATGATGAAGCTCTGCCTGACCATCACGGAAAAGTGTTTCTACCTCTTCAAGACTTTTTTGTTTGATTGTTTTATAATCAATATTCATATGTTTTGCTTTTGGTTATTAATTCACCCGCTCCACCACTTTTGCCTTCACAGGAAGTTTTTGCCCAGCAAGAGTGAGCGCTTCTCTGGCCTTGTCTTCTCTGATGCCTCCGATCTCAAACATGATGGCGCCGGGTTTCACCGCAGAAACAAAAAATTCTGGCGACCCTTTCCCTCCTCCCATGGGGAGCTCATTCCCTTTTTTTGTCACAGGATGATCTGGAAAAACACGAATCCAAATTTTTCCACCACGACGAACATAGCGGGTGAGGACGCGACGCACCGCTTCAATTTGGCGAGATGAAATCCATCCATGACCCATGGCACGCAATCCATATAACCCAAATGAAACACTGGTCATACGGCTCGCGATTCCTTGGTTGCGATGACGCAATTTATGCCATTTTCTATGTTTTACTTTTTTGGGGAGCAACATAATATATATTATTCTTTTCGACGTTTCGTCTCATGCGTTTCTTGATCGAAAATATCTTTTCGTCCAAATATCTCTCCATGATAGACCCACACTTTGATACCTATCTTTCCATAGAGCGTTTGCGCCTCGATTAACGCGTAATCCACATCACTGCGCAAAGTAATGAGTGGCACTTTGCCCGCGGCGAGCTGTTCTGTACGCGCGATTTCCACGCCATTCAATCTGCCAGACATTCTAATTTTGATTCCCTTCGCTCCTGCTTTACGTACTCGTTCAATCGTCTGTTTCATCACCCGTCGAAACGGAAGACGACGTTCGATCTCCATTGCCATTGTTTGAGCGATCACTTCTGCCGAAAGCGCCGGAGAGCTTACCTCTTGCACATGAACTTTCACCTTGAGCGCTTGCTTCAAAAATTTTCGTTCAATCATCTTTCGAATATCCTCGAGCCCCTTGCCGCCTCGTCCAATCAGCACACCGGGTTTGCTGGAAAAAATGGTCACACTCATCTGATGCGGACCTCGCTCAATGCCGATCGCGTCAATATGCGCATCTTTGAATGTCTTCAATAAATAGGCGCGAATACCTATATCCTGTTTTGCAAAAAAAGGATACTCTTTTTTGGTAAACCATTTCGAATCCCATGTATAAATCACTTGGGTTCGATGGATTGTCGGGTGTACTTTGTGGCCCATAGGTTAGCTATCAGATTTCTGATTTTTTGATTTCTTTTCATCAATTTCTCCTCGCAGTACGACGGTCACATGCGCTGTTCTTTTTCGAATCGGCGTCGCTCGGCCAAACGCGCGTGGCATCCATCGGTGCGCAATCGGACCGCCATCCACTGTAATCGCTTCAATGACAAGAGTGTCCTGACGCAAATGATGATTTTCTCGCGCATTCGCCTGCGCTGAGTGCAGGAGCTTGCCGAGAAACCCTCCGGCCTTCTTCTTTGGTGAAAATGATAGCGCTACCAATGCGCGCTCGAGCGGGAGGCCGCGAAGTGTATCAGCAACAAGCCGCAATTTACGTGGACTCATGCGCGCATGTCGCAAATGGGCTGTAGCGATTCCGTGTGCCATAAGGTAATATTATTTCTTGGTAGCCCCCCCGCTTGGCGGGGCAGTAGCAGGCGCCGCCTTCTCTCCTCCGTCTTTTGACTGGGCTTTTGCCATCTTTCCACCATGAACAATAAACTTTTTGGTTGGGGAAAATTCGCCAAGTTTGTGGCCAACCATATTCTCCTCCACAAATACCTCAATAAAATTTTTCCCATTGTGCACAGCAAATCGCACTCCCACCATCTCAGGGGTAATCGTCGACGCTCGTCTCCATGTTTTGATAGGTTTGCGATCTCCACGATCCCGCGCTTTACGCACTTTCTCCATGAGACCCGGGTCAACGTATGGACCTTTTTTCAAACTGCGTGACATATATTATTTCTTTTTCTTTCTGCGTTTCTGTAAAATAAATTTATTACTCCATTTATCTCGCTTCCTTGTCTTGACTCCCAGGGCTTTCTTGCCCCATGGTGTTTTGGGGCCTCCTTTGAGTCCAATCGGGTTCGCGCCTTCTCCACCACCATGCGGATGGTCCACTGGATTCATCACTTTTCCTCGAACCGTCGGCCGCCATCCCAATCGTCGTTTCCGTCCAGCAGTTCCAATGCGAACCAGCTTATAATCCGAATTCCCGACCATTCCTACGGTCGCAAACGCTATCTTTTGAACCAATCGCACCTCGCCCGAGGGAAGTTTTACCTGTACATATGCCCCTTCCATAACCTGAAGCTCGGCGCCTGTGCCTGCGCCACGGACGAGTTCTGCTCCCGATCCAGGCGTCAATTCAATATTGTGAACAAACAATCCAAGTGGAATATCTTTCAGAGGCATCCTGTTTCCAGATTTTGCCTCGATTTTATCTTGCGAGGAAAGAATCGTGTCTCCCACTTTTATCCCTGCGTATCCGAGGACATAACGCTTTTCCCCATCCGCGTACTGAACCAATCCAATACGCGGGCCACGATTTGGATCATATTCAATCGCCTCGATTGTCCCCAGTATCCCGTATTTATCCTGTCGAAAATCGATACGACGATAGAGCCGCGCGACACCACCGCCACGATGGCGTACCGTGATTTTCCCTGTATTGTTCCGGCCACTATATTTTTTCAGACGAACCGCAAGAGACTTCTCTGGTTCTTGTTTGGTAATATCAGAAAAATCTTCACGGCTTGTCTTGCGCCTCCCTGGTGTTGTTGGTTTGTAGAGATGAATTCCCATACTATCATTATACCCCTTCATGTATATCAATCTTGATATCTTTTGGTAGCATAATATAGGCTTTTTTCCAATCCGATCGTTTGCCTTGTGTACGACCAAATCGTACGTATTTGCCTTGATAATTGACCATTCGAATTCCTATCGGACGAACACGGTATCGAATGAATATCGCGCGCGCCACATCTGTTTTTGTTGCGTGAGGACGAACGATAAATGTGTACACTCCTTTTGCTTCGCCAAACGTGGTTTTTTCACTCACGACCGGGCGGATCAACACATGCACAATATCCGCCCATTGCTTGGTTTCTTTTTTCTGTACCGGTTCTGCCTCTTTTTGATCTTCCTTGTTTTCGAGCCTTGGCTGTGATGAAGAAACAGAAGCAGACTCCTGTGGAGGAAGGATACGCCCATCTTTTTTTCTTTTGAATCGGTCAAATAATTTCATATCACCAAAAACATTATACCCGATCTTTGCGCAAACGTTTTTCAAGGACAAGAACGGCATCTGGGGTGGAAATCACATATTGATGATCGAGCAAATCAGACACATTGACATCGATTGCATACTGCACTGACATGCGAGGGATATTGCGTACCGCCCGAATCACAAGCGACTTCGTTCCTTCAATAAGGAGCAATGTACTCTTCCCCGCTCCTGGCAATCCTTCCCTCACTCGCACTACCCGACTTGTTTTTTCTTCGGCAGATATCCCATCGAGAATCAAAAATTTTTCGTGTGCCACCTTGTCGGAAAGACACATGCGCACCGCTATCTGATTCATTTTGCGATTAATTTTTTGCGTGTAATTTCTGTCTTTGGTTGGGCCAAAGGTGACACCTCCGCCTCTCCACAGAGGCGAACGAATAGACCCATGACGAGCGCGGCCAGTTCCTTTCTGCTTCCATGGTTTTTTGCCTCCTCCACGCACATCTCCACGATCTTTCGTATGTGCCAAAGGCGCGCGCTTATTCGCACGAAGAGCAACATACACTTGGTGCACAACTGCGGCCTTTGGCTTTACGCCAAAAACAACGTCATTGAGCTCCATATCTCGAACGCGTTCTCCTTGTAGATTGTAGAGCGGCGCAGTAACCATATTATTCCGGAATATTTGGTTTCTCGTCAATCGTCTTCTCACCGGCCTCTTCTTTTCTTGGTTCAGAAACTTCGGGAAAAAGATTTTCTTCTCCCACTGATTCTGACGCAAGAACAGCAGACGGTTCGGAGAGAGCAGTCGGTTGCATGATTCCAGATGCGGACACAATCACCAGAAGTCCTCCCGGGGCCCCAGGAACAGCACCTTTGATAAGGAGTTCCCCGCTCTCGGGATGGATATCAATAATTTCCAAATTTTTTACTGTCACTTTTTCATCGCCCATATGTCCAGCCATGCGGGTTCCTTTGAAAACCCGCTGAGGACCAGTGGCTCCAATACTTCCTGGCATCCGAAGATTATCTTTATGTCCATGAGAGGCTGGACCTCCTTTGAATCCATGGCGTTTTACCACGCCTTGAAATCCACGCCCTTTGGAATATCCCGTGACTTGTACGGTGTCCCCTTTTTGAAACATCTCAAGAGTAAGCACATTTCCCCGCTCGAGCCCATGAGTTGGTTCCACTGGCACATCGTGCAGATGTCGTACGGTGGTCATGCGATCCCCATTCTGCGTGATTCCCCGTACATGTCCTTGTTCTGGTTTGGTCAAACGAAATAATTTTTGTGACCCATATCCCAATTGGAGCGCTTCTTTCCCGTGCTCGGCCGCGTGTTTCACAGCTGTCACCACACAAGGACCTGCCTGCACGCGCGTGACCGGAACCACGACGCCATCATCACGGAATACCTGTGTCATGCCTATTTTTTTTCCAAGAATGCATTTCATATTACTTCACCTATAGCACCTGAGCATGTAACAAAAAACTAGAAAAAAGAAACAGTGCCTTCTCGTTCATCCTGTGTTTCCTTTTTCTAGCCTTTTATGTTTCCCTCCTTCCTATGACATAAATGGCAATAATGCTGGTTTGGGGCAGAGAACATTCCTAACACATACGAGAAGGTTCCGAAACGGTGTTTTTGCCGATCGTATGAACAAAATCAGCAATCGTGTCGTTCTAGGAACACCCCCCGTGTAAAAACGAGATTGGTTTTCTCCAGACAGTATACTACTCGAAAAGAACAAAGTCTGTCAAGCCCGCGAAGACTGTCTAGACAATCTCTTCAGCTCATTTTAATTTCCACGTCAACACCGCTTGGCAAATGCAGATTCATAAGAGCATCAATCGCTTTGGGGTTCAGCTGAAAAATATCAATCAGACGTTTGTGGATACGCATCTCGTACTGCTCTTGAGCCGTTTTGTGGACAAAGGTGGCACGATTGATACTAAAAATGTTTTTCTCTGTGGGCAATGGCACAGGACCGACAACTTTCGCATTGTTGCGTTCTGCCGTTTCCACAATTGTTCTGGTTGCCCCATCAATAATTTTATGATCGTATGCCCGAATCTTTACTCGGATGCGTGGACCATTCTCGTCCTTGTCTTGTCCTTGTTTTCCTTTGTCATCAGGCGTGTGTGTTGCTTTCGCTGTCTTCGCTGTCATAGTATCGAAATGAACATGCCCTCCGCCAAAGACGGAGGGCGCATCGAAACATTATGTAATAATTTTTGTCACAACTCCAGCGCCTACCGTTCTGCCGCCTTCGCGAATAGCAAATCGCATTTTATCTTCCATGGCAACCGGGGTAATCAATTTGATTTTCGTGTTGACGGTATCTCCTGGCATAACCATTTCTGTCCCTTGCGGTAATGTCACCTCACCGGTCACATCTGTGGTACGAATATAAAATTGAGGCTTGTATCCATTGAAGAATGGTTTGTGACGGCCGCCTTCTTCTTTCGTGAGCGCGTATACTTCTGCCTCGAATTCCGTATGCGGAGTGATGGAACCTGGTTTCGCAAGCACCATGCCACGCTCGACATCTTCTTTCTTGGTTCCGCGGAGGAGGATACCGGCGTTGTCGCCTGCCTGCCCTTGAGAGAGCGTTTTATTAAACATCTCCACACCAGTGACCGTTGTTTTCTGAGTATCACGAATACCGACAATTGCAATTTCATCTCCGATTTTGAGCATTCCACGCTCGATTCTTCCTGTGACCACTGTTCCACGACCTTCAATGGAGAAGACATCTTCGATCGGCATGAGTAGCGGCTTATCAAGATCACGAACAGGCTCTGGAATATATTCGTCAAGCGTTTTCAAAAGATCTAATACTGGTTTTGCCGCCGTTTCATCGCTCGGATTCTCGAGCGCTTTGAGCGCGGATCCACGAATAATGGGAGTTGTATCTCCTGGAAATTCATATTTTTTCAAGAGATCTCGAATTTCTTCTTCCACCAAATCAATCAGCTCTGGATCTGAGACTTGATCAACTTTGTTCAAAAACACGACAATATACGGCACGCCAACTTGCCGGGCAAGAAGAATGTGCTCGCGGGTCTGTGGCATGGGACCGTCTGCTGCGGATACGACAAGAATCGCGCCATCCATTTGCGCCGCGCCAGTAATCATGTTTTTGACATAATCAGCGTGTCCTGGACAATCCACATGGGCGTAATGTCGTTTCTCTGTCTCATATTCGACATGGGCGGTGGCAATCGTAATACCGCGCGCTCGCTCTTCTGGAGCAGAATCGATTTCGTCCACGCTCTTGGCTTGCGCATTGAAGCCATGGGCTACAGCTACCTTCAAAATAGCGGCAGTGAGCGTTGTCTTTCCATGGTCAACGTGACCAATGGTTCCGACGTTGACATGGGGTTTCGTACGTTGAAACTCTGCCATACGTGTATTGAGTAAAGTTGCCTGCACCGCGTTGAGTGTTCAACACGGATTTGTAATCCAGCGGCAAGATAAAAAACGAATAATAATAGGACGTACGCGTTTGCCTCTCAAAAAGGCGTCACCTCTCTTCTTTCTCGTGAGGACTGTGTGAGCGAAGTGATACGCCCGTTATGGACGTGTGCGGTTGCGGGGCGTATCACCGGTCCTCAGAAGGACGCGAGTTTCCTCAGCGAGAAAAAAGAGAGGTAAGCGCCGATGGCAAACGCATAGGTCCTAAATAAGAAAAAACGCAAAAACAAATGCGACGGGAGTATAAATGATACAAGAGAAACCGTCAAGTACCCTGTTGGGGATGGCAGTTGTCGAGTCTAAAGCTCACAGCCGCTCTAAATTGGCTCTTCCAAAAAGATGGGTTCATCTTCGACCTCATCTTCTTCTGTTTTCATTCTTGCAACTCGCCCCGGCTCTTTTTTCTCCTCTTCATCCCACCCAAAAGAAGGTGCAAAGGATGAGGGAAAAGAGAGAGACGAGGAAGGCTGATTGAATGTGACAGGACGATATGGAGAATCAAATGGATCAAACCCAAAAGACGTGTCCTCCAATTTTTCGTCTGCTTCCTGTTCATTCCATTCATGATTTTCTCTCTCATCGAAAAATGAAAAATCATCGCTGTCTTCCGAATCCGATGTATGTTGATCATACTCTTTTTTCTGATCTATCAAATTTTCAAACGATGAAAAATTTATAATCACAACATCTCGATCTTCGGTAGGATCATGGACAATGAGCGGATACTTGGTACGGCGCGCAAATGCGATAAGGCGATCGAGTGACGACATATGATGACAATCCTTATTTGTTGGCTATGGGGCAGTATAGCGAAGTGCTTCTGGTGTCGTCAATAGCGCTGATCTCATAGCGCTGATCTCGTTCTCTTTTGAAAAAAAAGGAGGAGAAGCCCATCCACCGATATGGCAGACAAATGTATCTCCTCTCTCCTTTGTAATATATCGCTACTTACACCCCATCTTCGGGAAAAACACGCACTTGCCAGTGGAAGAGTGGCAG
>CAYJXK010000013.1:0-20246 GCA_964374115.1 uncultured Gammaproteobacteria bacterium | reverse complement strand
CATAATTGAGCGGAAATATGTTATTGAGCACCAACCAAATTATTAAGACATAACCATAGTTTAAAAATATTTCTTTCAACACCGATTCGGCGGTTTTGATAAGAGCCTCTTTCGTTTCCTCGGCGGTTTTGTTTGGCGCTTTATGCATCCGGATTAATTTTGATTTTCGTTCTGATTGTACCGAGAGAATAGTTTTCTGATGGGAGAATATCACGCTGTCCGATTCCCAATCGCTGTAGTGTTTTCTCTCATCAATAACCCCGGGTCTTAGATGAATGGAAACCCGCTCTGGTATGCTTAATTTACCATTTTTTCTACTTCGCAATTTGTGCCGTTTTGGTTGCGCCCGCCACAGGTACTGATACCACCTTTCATAGCGGCCATCCCGGTTGTAAATGTAGTGGTAAATACTTTCATGGCTGATGGTTTGTTTAGCTCCGTCACTTTTTAATTTGCCGGCGATAACATCAGGACTCCATTCTTTTTTTAACCCATCTAGAACGCACTCTTTTAATTCGGGGTACTTATCCAGTTTGCCCTTATACTGTTTATACCGCCTCCTCTCAAACATCTTTTGAGCGCTATCGGCTCGATATTTTTTTCTGTCCCCTGGACAATTTCTTTTCAATTCTCGAACCACCACCGAATGATCCCTCTTCATAATCTTGGCTATTGCCCGCAGGCTTTGTTTGCTTCTTAGTCAATATTCCAACTTTTGTCGTTCATAAAACTTTAAGTCATTTGACATACCTATCACCTTTATGGATAAAGCCATATTTTACCATTAAGGTGGTGCATTTAGATTAGACTACTGCGAGGAAAATCGTACCCTTGTTTTTATCGTAAAAAAATGCTATCATGAGTAAATGAACTCATAGCGAGTTTCCGTGTCTCATGCGCAAAAAAAAGACTCGTTATGAGTCCAATAATTCTCACTAATCGTTGTCGTATGAAAAACAAAAAAGATCTGATGCCAAAAGTATATTTTATCACCAGTTGGCCGCGCATAAAAAAATACTTTCAAAAAGAAGCCCCATCGTGTTGAAAAAAGTTATTGAGCTACGATAATACATCTTAATCTCATTCTATGTACTACCTCATCTTCCTCTTCGTCATCGTCCTTTTCATTTCCATCCGCCAGGTAAACCAATACCAGCGTGGCGTGAAGTTTCAGCTCGGAAAATTTATCAAAGTCATCAATCCGGGCTGGCGCATTATTTTGCCAGTGATTCAGAGCATGACCAAAGTGGACATGCGAGTGAAAGCCGTGGATGTGCCATTTCAAGAAGCGATTACCAAAGATAATATCTCGGCCAAAATCAATGCCGTGATTTATTACAAAGTGATTGATGCGTCGAAAGCGATTTTGGAAGTAGAAAATTATTTGATGGCAGTGTCACAGCTCGCGCAAACCACCATGCGAAATGTGGTGGGTGAGCTGGAGCTCGACGAACTCCTCGCCAACCGAGAAGCGGCCGCGGAAAAAATCAAAGAAATTATTGACGCGGCCACAGACGTCTGGGGCGTCAAAGTGGGAAGTGTGGCGCTCAAAGACGTAATTTTGCCAGATGACATGCAACGCGTGATTGCCAAGCAAGCAGAGGCGGAACGTGAAAAACGATCGGTGATTATTAAAGCAAGCGGAGAACTCATTGCCGCTGAAAATATTGCCAAAGCCGCAGAGGTTTTGTCTCACGCACCTGGCGCATTGCATCTGCGCACACTTTCTACCATTAATGATCTGTCATCTGACCAATCAAATACAGTCATCTTCGCCATTCCACTCGAGGTACTCCGCGCGTTTGAAAGGATCGCGGATCAAAAATAACAGAGAGCCGATAGCGAATTTATTTGTTTTATACGTTGTATCAAACTAGAAGTTCAAAGAGTAATCACCATTGACTTCTCTTCTTTTCTGGGGTATACTTTTTGCGCTTTAAGATAAAACAGTAAACAAAAAAAATCGGTAAAGGGGTGGCCATAGTGAAATGGTTATCACGCGAGTTTGTGGAACTCGCAGTACGGGTTCAATTCCCGTTGGCCACCCCTGTGCCGGGTTTTTTTTCTTCGTATGACAAAAAAGATCCTGATCCTCTCTGTGTCTCAAGTCGGGGAAGGCCACACACGAGCAGCTGAGGCCATAAAAAAATGCGCGGAGATTCATTACCCCACGCTCGATGTCACTGTCGTGGATCTCATGCAATACTGCCCAAAGGGGATTCGAAAAATGACACAAAACTCGTATACATTTCTTGCCAAACAAACACCGACACTTTGGGGGTTCATGTATCAGATGGCTGATTATGCCGAAGGGCCAGGACTTTTGCGCACGCTCATCACTATTCTTGAAAAATGCAATAAGACTCCATTTATTTCGTTTTTGAAAAAAGAAAAATGGGACGCGATCGTGTGCACCCATGCATTCGCCGCCCAAGTTCTCTCATACATGAGAGAAACACACCCTCATCTATCTTGGAGTACTATCATCACAGATTTTGCCCTTCATGAATTTTGGATTGCCAAAGCGACAGATCATTACTTTGTTTCAACAGAGGAAATGAAACGGGATTTAGCGAAACGAGGAATTGAAAAAGAGAGAGTAACAGTGAGCGGAATTCCAGTTGACCCCGCGTTTTTTTGTACACCAGCTTCTGAAAAATTAAGAAAACAATATCATATACACCCGGGAAACAAAGTGATTCTTCTTCTCTCTGGCGGACAAGGATTTACCAAGCTCGATCGGCTCATCCCGCGGCTTTTTAAACTTTCACTCCCCTGCGCCATTATCGCGATCACAGGAAAAAATGCCAGACTTTTTGAAAAAATCAATCGCCTCTCCCCGCCGTCTCATATTCAATTTCTTCCTCTCCAATGGACAGAGATAATGCACGAATACATGGCGATTGCCGATGTTGTGGTGACCAAACCAGGTGGATTGACGACCAGTGAATGCCTGGCTCTCGGAAAACCTATGCTCATTATTGATCCACTCCCAGGCCAAGAAACAAAAAACGCCGCTTTTCTTGAGCGGTCGTCACTCGGCAAAATGGTCACGGCTGACACACTGTTTGATGCGCTCGAAAGATGGGATGTTCCGAAACCAAAGACAAAGAAAACACGACAGAGCGCGCAGATCATCCTCGATATTATTGAAGATCAACTCCCTCTATCTCTATTACGCCCCCGCCTTCTGGTGGACAATCAATTTCATTCCAAAATGAATTTTTGAAAAACGAATCTTTTCCGTAATCTATATTCGGATCCGGACCCACACAACCTTGTTTGGTTTGACCCTGAAGCAGTTGCGCCACAAGAAGCGTAATCCCGTACGCAGACAAAATAATGAAGATGGCGATGGCTGCCTCGACGATAATCGTGCGTCCCTTTTTTATTTTATCTTCTTCTCCTGCAGAGGTGAGAATGAGATAGCCGCCATATATCATGTAAAAAATCGTTGCAATACCAAGAAGAGACAGAAATGATTTGATTATGAGAGCCGTGATTGATCGCGGATCTTCCACCTCTCCGAGATCCGCGCCTTGTTTGCCTACAAAGGCGCCGAGTTGTTTATTGGATTCTTCCTGATCGTAAAGACCGGCAGAAGCGGGAAAAACAAAAAACACAGAAAACACAAAAACACAGAAAAGAGATAGGTGGAAATAGTATGTTTTGGAGAGAGAAAACATAACAATTAAAAATCCGTCCCTGCTGTTGGATCTGTCTGTACCCCGTCATACGGTGTTGGTGGCGGGGCTTTCTTATGCGTCGCTGATTCAAGAACCGTTTTGGCGATAAAAAGCGTAATTGAGTAGGCAAGAAGCACCACGGCAAGCCCAATCACCGCGCCTTGCATGGTCTTGGTGGATTTTTCAATCCGGCTTTCTTCTCCATGCGAGGTGAGCCGCCAATATCCGGCTGCGATTATGAGTACCATGAAGATCGTGCCCATAAGCGCGAGCATGGCCTGCACCACCTGCGCGATTATCAGCCGAGGATCTTTCGGTGTCGCTTCTCCTGGCTCCGCTCCCACGACCGCGTTGATCTGCCCTTGAATTTGAGATGTGAGGTCTGATTTTTCAGCGAATACCGGCATCACAGAAAAAACAAAAAAACAAAAAAACAAAAAAACAAACTGTTTTCTGTGTTTTTGTGTTTTCTGTGTTTTTGTGTTCGAACTCATAGCGAGTTTCGGTGCCTGATGCGCTCTCCCAAGCGCCATCCCATCACTTTTTCTTTGCCTGCGACTCTGTGGGCCATATCTGATCGTATGGCGAGGTCGAGAGCGGGTTTTGGAGGCAAAGAAAAAATGATGGGATGGCGCGAGAGGAAAAAACTCGATATGAATTCTTCACATGACTTGAATCCATAATCATGGCAAACTACTGACTCTTAACACGTACCTGAACACTACAACCTATGATTGTGGTCACCTTCTCACCCTTCACCATAAAAATCCTCACTGTATCTACGGATACACCTGCGGTTTTTTACGGCTCCAGGGCTTCGAATCTGACTCAAAATCATACTGTGTATTCGATAAGGTACGTGTTAAGAGTTAGTAGGAACGGTAGAAACAGAATCTCCCACCGTCGCCTCTCCTGATGCGGCTTTTTCCACGAGCATTGGCACAATAAAATTGGTAATACTATATGCTGCGAGCGTAATAATCAGCCCGATAATCGAAGCGCGAATAATATCTTTTGCTTTGGTCACTGGCTCTTCGTTTCCCCGAGCGGTCATCCAGAGAAATCCGGCGTAGACCATGAGGGAGAGGAAAATAATCCCGACAAATGAAAGAAGTCCTTTAATTACAATGCCGAGCGTGGACGCAAAAGACGTCTCGGTCGTATTGGGATCGTATCCGGCGCTGTTTGCCGCGCTATTGAGGAGACCTTGGCCGATTTCGAGCGCGGAAACGGGCAAAACAAAAAACACAGAAAACACGAAAATACAAAAAACAGACAGTTGAAAATACGATATTCTGGAAAGGGAAAACATATGTGAATGGACAATTACGGTGAAGGTGGAGATGTCGCCGTATCAGCAAACCGTTTTGTCACCACCACCGTAATCGCGTAGGCAGATGTGACAATAACGAGCCCAATCACTGTCGCAATAATCATATCCCGCGCTTTTGTTATCTGATCTTCTTTCCCTCGCGCCGTCATCCACAAAAATCCAGCATAGACCATGAGAAGCAGAAAAATAACTCCCACAAAGGTAAGCGCCAGATTGATTGTCTTCCCAATGATCACGGCCGGATCCTCCTCGATCTTTCCTCCAAGTTCTTTCTTTGTTTTCCCCAGATTCCCCAGCGCATTGTCGAGATTGTCTTGCGCCAGAGCCGTGGTTGAAACCATAACCATGCCTATCAGCATGATCAGAATGAAAGAAAAATGCTTGATTCGTAACATATACTTTTACCTTATCACTCTAAGGTGATGAAGTGTTTCCACCAATAAACCCTTTCGTCACAAATATGGTAATCGCGTACGCGGCGCTCACAATCACAAGCCCGATCACTGCCGCGATAATCATCTTGCGCGCTTTGGTTACTTTTTCTTCTTCTCCTCGAGAGGTAAACCATGTAAATCCAGCGTAGAACATAAGGACAAAGAACGCAAGTCCGACTCCGAGGAGAAGCAGTTGGATCACATCTCCTACATAGCTTGAAACATTGGTTGCCTTGATGCCTGTTTTGCCCACTACTTTTTTCAAAGAACCTTCTGCATCGCCGATAGTTTTCTTGGCCAATACAGGTGCGACGCCAAACATGAGTGCCGCTATATACCCTCCCCATCCTCCGATGATACGCACTCTTCGGGAAAAAATCATATACAAAACACTACAATATTTCTTTCACTGAACAATTGATAAGATCCCCTAGATCTTTGACACTCTTATCCTGACATTGTGACAGCGGAATATTTGGATACAGTTCTTCTGGCTCCGACCCATTTATCCCTGCAAGCGAGCAGTAACATCCCATTTCCGTCGCTTCTTTCCCGGGTGGAGCATCAAGCTGTCCTGCCGGCTTTTTCCCCACACTCTTAAACACCAAATTCGTCACCGCATACGACCCCAAAATAATCAAAATGCCAATCACAGCGGCCGTGATCGTCTCGAGCGCGCGCTTTTCCTGATCTTCTTTGCCATGCGCCGTCATCCAAAGAAATCCTCCGAAAATCATGAGGCCAAAAAATAATACCCCGACAAGAGAGAGTATGGTGCCAATCACATTTCCCGCGGTTTCGAGCGGATTGGTGGAATATTGCGGCAACCCGGCTTTGTTTGCCGTTTCAAAAAGCCCGTATTTATCGGCGGAAACGGACGCCACACCAATGGTCGTGACAGCTAAAACGATGAAAATAAAAAAAGTAAAATACTTTGCTTTCATACGATTTTCACTTGATCACTTAATCACCTCATCATTTTGAATCGTTTCGTGATACGGTGATACAGTGGCGCTACACTTGCTCAAGCACAAACTTCGTAAACGCGTACGCGCCAAAGACGATAACCAGCCCAATGATTGCCGCGGTAAGCACTTGCAGAGCTTTTTTTTCCTGATCCTCTTTGCCCCGTGCCGTCATCCACAGAAGCCCGCCATAAATCATAAGACCAAAAAAGAGAACACCCACCAGTGACAATCCTGTCCCGATCACATCTCCGGCAACGATAGAAACATCCGAAGGGTAGAGGTCAAGACCAGAGGCTTTTGCTATCACATCAGCGCCATGTTGGGCGTGGACAGGTGAAACAAATAGCCAATAGCCAATAGCCAATAGCCAATAGTTCATAGCTAAAAGCTACTTAAAGTACGTATTTCCGGTCGTGGCCTCATACAAATTCTCAACCACAAATCGTGTAATCGCGTAGGCGCTGAGGATAATCGCGAGCCCAATTACCGCGGCGAACAAAATCCCTCGCGCTTTTTCCGACTTGTCTTCGCTCCCGCCAGCCGTCATCCACAGAAACCCCGCGTAAATAATGATGACCAGCGCGATCGTGCCCAAAAGGCCGAGGACTACATTGATGATCCGTGCAACGGTAATCCGAACATCGTAATTCCCAAGTCCAGTCTGATTGCCATAGTTGAGACCGAGAGGATCTTTTTGTTCGGCAAGAAGCGGCGCCACTCCTGCTAAAAATCCGACGAATATGAGGCACGCGGTGACAAGATATTTTTTCATACAAAATATGGAATATGGAATCAATAAAATTTTATTCATGAGGCCAACCCTTCCCTCCGCCAGCCGGAGGGAAGGTTGGTCACACAGTAAGATCTTATTGTACACTTCCTGATCCAGTCGCCTGCGACAAACTCTGTATCACAAACTTCGCGATCGCCCACGCGGAAAGAATGATGGCGAGACCGATAATGCCGGCAAATATCATTTTGCGAGCTTCTGCCACCTTGTCTTCGTTGCCGCCAGCAGTCATCCATTTGAACCCACCGATGAGGATAATGACCACCGCGATCACCCCGAGAAGGCCGAGAGCGACGTTGATGATGCGGGTCGCGGTTTTGATAAGAGATTCATTGCCAAGAGTGCCAGAAAGGCCACTCGCGACTTCTTCCACTCCGAACGTCTGCGCGCATTTGTTCTCCACACAAGATAATGTCCCGCCGCATGGATCAGTAGCAGAACAAGAGTCACCAATATTTTTTGCGTCCGTTGGGAGTGTAAAAAGCAAACCAAATACCAGCGCGGAAATCAAAACGATCCATTGGCTCTGCTTGCGCAAAAGCTGTATAGTCGTAATCATATATGTATGCATGCATCCTCCTTATGAAGTGATAATACCGTTAATTTTTTTATTGTACTGTACCCGATCCAGTCGCCTGCGACAAACTCTGTATCACAAACTTCGCGATCGCCCACGCGGAAAGAATGATGGCGAGACCGATAATGCCGGCAAATATCATTTTGCGAGCTTCTGCCACCTTGTCTTCGTTGCCGCCAGCAGTCATCCATTTGAACCCACCGATGAGGATAATGACCACCGCGATCACCCCGAGAAGGCCGAGAGCGACGTTGATGATGCGGGTCGCGGTTTTGATAAGAGATTCATTGCCAAGACTGCCAGAAAGGCCGTTGGCGACATCTTTGGATCCAAAATCCGCTGGTTTACAATCCAGATCCGCGGTACAAGGCGCGCCATTATTTGAACACACATCTTTCCCTGCATTGTTCTTTTCACACTTCTGTCCAAACGCGATAGGCGCGAGAAACAAACCAAATAATAACGCGGCACCGAGAATAATGGCATATCTGTATCGAATCATCAGTTGTCCCATTGTTCGTTCCATGTTCTCACCCCCTTTCTATTACATGTTCATATATAGAACTCATGGCTATGGCGCTACAACCCCAGATCCAGTCGCCTGCGACAAACTCTGTATCACAAACTTCGCGATCGCCCACGCGGAAAGAATGATGGCGAGACCGATAATGCCGGCAAATATCATTTTGCGAGCTTCTGCCACCTTGTCTTCGTTGCCGCCAGCAGTCATCCATTTGAACCCACCGATGAGGATAATGACCACCGCGATAATACCCAGAAGCCCAAGCGCCACATTGATAACTCTTGTGACTGTTTTGATGAGCGTTTCATTGCCAAGACTCCCCGCAAGACCATTGGATACGTCCTTGACTCCAAAATCTATTTGACAATCAGTTGCTGCCGCGCACGTTTTTCCTGTATTGGAACATTTGCCAGTGTCGCAGGTTTGGCCAAAGACGGATGGAGCGGCAAAAAGGCCTACGGCGATTGTGGCTATCATCACGAACAGTGTGATGTATCGAGAGCGCATGTATTGGATTGGCTGAATCATACGAAAAAATAATTTATATAGGACGTATGCGTTTGTCATCGGCGCTCACCTCTTTGAGAGGCAAACGCATACTTTCTATTATAATGAAAGACACGGAAAATAGGCAGGGATTTTTGTATCGTTTCATATCGAACGATCACGGCGCCGCTGGCGCATTGGTCGTGTTCTCCAGCCCCACGGCCCCAAGCGAGATAAATATGACATTCAGTATAGCATAACTAACAAAAATAAGGAAAAGGCCTATGACTGCCCAGAGCATGATTTGCGTTCCCTTCTTTACTTTTTCCGGATTCCCTGCGGAGCTCAACCACTCTGCGCCGCCCAAGACAAACGCGAGAAGCGCGACTGATCCGAGGATCGTGAACACTTTTTGAATAATGCCACCCGCGATAAGTTGTGGAGACACTTGCCCTTCTGGATTTTCTGCGCTTCCCCCAATCGGGTTGATAAGTTTGACCACTGGGGCGGATTCCGCGAATGCCGATGAAAATGAGACAAGAGTAATAATCAATGGAATAACGAAAATAGAGACGAACATGCAGAAAACACGAAAATTTTGTCTTGACTTCATAGAGTAGAAATTATCTCATGGCTCAAAACCCATGGCTTATTGCTGAAACGGCACGGTAAAAAACTCACTCACTTGGAACGCCTCGAGAATAAATTTGACTCCCACATACGCGCTAAAAGCAATAATGATGCCGATCACTGCCGACACCAACGCTTTTTGGCCTTTTTTTACTTTATCCGGATTACCAAAAGAAATAATTAACGTAAACCCGCCATAGATAAACACGCACAGGGCGATCGTGCCAATAATGCCAAACAGCCACTTTGCCACTTTGATCGCAAGCTCGAGAACATCATTGATATCATCACAATTGCCTTTGAAGGCGCACTCGGGCAAGGGTCCTGTATAGTTTTCCGGCATTTTGTATTGCTCCGCGTACGCGTCGAGGAGCGCTTTGGTTTTGAGTTTTTGGAGTTCTGTTTTTTCTTCTTCGGTCAATTGCCCCGCGCCTTTACAGCTGTTCGTGGAATCAAACCAGACACACGTAGACGTTTTCGAGCAGTCGCTTTCTGATTTTTTTGTTGTACAGTCAATGGGAGTACCTGAACCCAATTGAATATACAATGTTCCGTTAATAGAAAAACCCTCCGCTGTTGCTGTAAGTTCAAATAAATAGATGTCATCTCCTTCTCCTGTTGTATCCCACGTTATCATCCCTACGCCATTTCCTTTATCTTGAAATGTGGCTTTGTTGCAATTGAAACAGGTCAAACTTATTGATGCGTTTGCAGTTGCTTTCACTGTATGCGTGAAAGATCCGCCGATAGCCACGGTGAGGGCAGGACTATTTGCACTCCCAAGAGTGCTTTTGTCCCATTGTAGTCCCGCGGTATTTTGTTCTACATCAGCGCCTATATTTGCCGCAAAAATTTCCTTTGATGAAAAAAAGAAAGAAAGAGTAGAAACAAATAATAATATATATATGGATGTTCGTCTGGTACGCATATATTCGTTACATCGTCTGCTGTATTACAGAGGCAGCCTGCTGAATAATGGTAATATCGCGTGACAGCGGATCTTTGTTCTCCACATACGGCTCTACCAATTTTTCTGCCATATCTCGAAGCGCCTCTTCGGCAACCGTGACATTTCTCCCTCCATACCAATTGTCCGCGTTCAAAATACCAGCCACGAATGGCGCGAAAAATTCGTCTTTCTTTTGTTCTTCCACATGCGCTCGCAGTGGCGATGGTTGTTTTGTGGTATCTGTATATGCTTTGATCTTTTCTTGCGTGGTGATAAACCGAATGAAATCCCATGCCTCGTTTTGATTTTTTGATTTTTTCACCACACTTTCCATCCAGTAATTGGCGACATTCACCGGTTCCGCTTCATTGAGTTGCGGCACAGGGAGAATATCTATATTCATTTGCGGCGCTTTGGCTTTGATACGCAGATAATCGAAGGCAAACCCAAAATAAAATACCACTTTGCCCCGCGTAAAGGCATCGAACGCGTTTTCCATTTTGGCATTCCAGCTATAGGCCTCTTTGGTAAACCGAGAAAAATCTGTATAAAATCGAAGCGCCTGGATCGTGGGGTGTTCCGCGTTATTCGCATTCACGCCGGCAGAAAAAGTCACCGCGCCTTTGTCCGTCACTGATACGCCGTTTTGCTTCAAAAGCAACGCCATCACATCCGGCGCGTGATCAATATTGACCCCTGTGCCAAGCGCGGTCCCGGATTGGATAATATCCCCCTGCTTGTTAAACTTCGTCGTTTGTTTCACTGCTGTCAAAAAGTCGCCCCAAGTCTTGGGAGGCTCTGGAATGCCCGATTTATCAAGCAAATCTTTATTATAATAGAGGACCATGGTGTCGAGCGCAAGCGGCAATCCATACACATTGCTCCCGATGATCACATCATCGGCGACCGTCGGGAGAAAATATTTTTTTACGCCAGAGACACCCTGCATTTCAAATGTTTCTTTGGTTACAATGGTTTCTGGTTGGTACGTGCCTTTCACTGTGACCGATGCGACCTCTACGGTTTTTGGCATAAGAGAAAGACGCGATTGATACGCGCGAAGCCATCTCGTGTGAATGGAAATAATGTCTGGAGCGACATCGTCTGCCAAGGCATTCAGAAATAATGTGTTGAATTCACCAGATCGCACTTGGCGGATGTTGATGGTGACATACGGACGGATGGCTTTGTATTCTTGAGCGAATTTTTGGAGTGTCGGAAGATCATTATACACCGTCCAATAATTGAGAAGAACCGGCTGAATGGCCGCTTGTTCATCCTCGGAAAGACCACGACAACCAAAGCCCGTGGTAAGAAGAACAACGAGTATGGCCGTAAATAATATGGATGATTTTATTGACATACACTATTGCACGCATTTCCCTCCATCCCAACTACAACTCACTTGCTCGAGACATTGATCTTCTTGTTTGAAACTCTCACACTTCTCAAGCGCGCTAAAGAAAAATTTGAGTAGCGCATAGCTTGTGAGCATGGCAATAAGGCCAAGCGCCGCCCACGTGATCGTCGTCATCGCTTTGCGGTGGTTGTCCGCGTTGCCGCCTGATGTCATCCAAAGCACGCCGCCATACACAAACATGACAATCGCAAACGCTCCAATCGGCCCAAGCACAAAATACCCGATCCATCCGCCGAGAAGTGTGGGGATAGTAGTACTTCCCACTTGATTGAGCTCCTGAAACCCGGGTGGAAGTTGATATTCTTTGTCGGTTTTTTTGTCTTCTTCGGCGTACGCGGGAGATGGGAGCGCAAAAAGAGAAACAGAAAATACACTCATACAAAAACACAGAAAACAGAACAACACAGAAAACATCTGGTTTGTCACCTGTTTTCGTGTTTTTGTATTTTCTGTGTTTTCATGGCGCTGTATAGATGTCATACAACTTGTAGCGAGTTTCCATGTCTGACGCGAGAGGAAAAAACTCGTTATGGGTTTACACAATCCTCAGGTAATCAACTGAACGATTTCTTCGCGCATCCCAGTGTCCTTCATCGCAAAATGAATCGCGGCCTTGAGAAGCGCTAATTTGTCGCCGGTGTCGAAATACGTCCCCTCGTATTCGTACGCGAAAAATGGTTTCTTCTTCGCAAGGGCGTTCGCCGCATCCGCGACCCAGATTTCTCCGCTTCTCCCGGGCTTTTGTTTGGTAAGAAAACTCCAGATATCTTTGGTAAACACATATCGCATGCCTCCCACGATAAGCCCTTGTGGGGACACGGCATTCTGCGCCGGCTTTTCTACTAATTTTTTCACCCGATATAATCGGTCTTTCACTGGGATACCATATACATTGCCATATAGAGTCATTGCCTTGGAGTCGTTTATACGCTCTACCCCGATCAAGGAACTATTGGTCTTTCCGAATATGTTCATGAGCTGACGGATCACTGGCGTTTTCCCATCAATAATGCTATCCCCATCAGAAAACACAAATGGTTCATCTCCCAAAAATTCCCGCGCGCAGAGAAGCGCGTGTCCATTGCCTCGTGGCGCGGACTGACGAGTGTAAAAAAAACGAACCTTTTCCGAAAGAGCAATGAGCGGAGCGACGCGATCAATATTCCCTTGCGCCTGTAGATAATCCTCGAGTCCATGATCTCGGTCAAAATGATCTTCTATCGCGCGCTTTTGAGAACTCGTGACAAAAATAATTTCTGTGATGCCACTCGCCGCCATCTCCTCGACAATATATTGCACCACTGGCTTGTCGAGCACAGGAAGCATCTCTTTGGGCATGGATTTGGTCGCTGGCAAAAACCGTGTGCCAAGGCCTGCGACTGTGATAACACCTTTGTGGATGGAGTGCTGCATACGTGAATGACCATTTTGATGGACCCATAGCGAGTTTCCGTGTCTGACGCGCGAGAGAAAAAAACTCGATATGAATTCGATGGGACGAAGTATAACACACCTTTACCCAATTGTTCAAAAAAATACCCCCTTCCCAAGGAGTATCTTTCTTTCTCTATGAACTCATAGCGAGTTGTACCTCCGTATCGTCACGATTCCTTTTTTCTTCCCTCCAAAATCCGCACGCGCAAAACTCAAACAGCATCATAGCCACCCACAACGCTCTCTACACGCCTGTTTTGCCCCTGAGCATTGGAGGCACAAAAAAAAGGAATCGGTGGCCATGCTTCATACAGCGGATACTGCATGGAAATTTGCTATGAGTTCTATGTCACTTTTTTCCAAAACACCACGATTACTTCGACACAAAACTCATAAGCCCTGCGATCCGCGCTTGTTTGATTGCGTTGGCAGCTTTGCGCTGATGCCATGCGCAGAGTCCACTGCGGCGGCGTGGGGCAATTTTGAGATAAGACGAAACAAAACGGCGGAGAATCTCTACCTCTTCATAATGCACTTCTGGCGCATTGTTCACGCAGAAGTAGCAATGTCGTCTGGTTTTTGGTGTTGACGTCGTTTTCTTTTGCATATTAAAATGGAATATCTTCTACTCGCACTTCTTGCGTGGACGGCTCAGGTGGTGCTGACGAACCCCTCATCGATGGTTCTTCTAGAATTTGAGAACCCTCCCCCGAAGAAGATACCCCAGATCCTCTCGGTCCATCGAGCATAATCATACTCTCTCCGACGATTTCTGTGCGATATCGCTTTACACCATCTTGTCCAACCCAATCTCTGGTCTGCAGTCGTCCTTCGACATAGACGCGTCTTCCTTTGGACAAGTATTGTCCCGCGATCTCAGCCAAACGACGCCAAAAAACACAGGTATGAAATTCTGGCCTCTCTTGCTTGACGCCGGCCTGATCTGTCCATGTAAAATTAGTGACCACTGTCAGTGTGGCAACGGTCTGGCCTGTGGTGGTAGTACGCACTTCCGGGTCTCGGGCGAGACGACCGATGAGTGTGACACGATTGAGATCCATATGGTATCGGATTAACAAGTTGGCAAGTGAGCAAGTGAACAAATTTGTAACTATAGATATCGCATGCCAAATTGGAATGTGATGTCTACAATCAACTGGCTGACTTGTCAACTTGCAGACTGATGCGGTGATCACACCGCATCAATCGTACTTTCCAACAGTTCATCAAGTTTTTTGTCGATTTCTTTGAGATCCACTTTCCCTCGTTCCTCGATCTGCGTTCTCTTGTCTACCGATGTGTGTGTCCCGCGTGGCTCCTCTTCATTCCCTCTCACGTCGTCCACTCCTTGATCTTCTCTACTTATTTGTCTTACAGATGTTGCTCGTCGCTCTGCCCACGCGTGTTGGGCGGCTCGACCAGATGGATTATACGTAAATATCATGATGCGGAGTAACGTCTCCATGAGAGGCAATTTTTTTTTGATACGCAAAATGTGCTCACTCTCGGCCTGAAAAAAAAGATGGTGATAATAGCCGTACCGAATTTGTTTCATCGGATACGCGAGACGCCGCTTGCCCAGATCTTCTGCCTCAACAAGCGTACCGCCTTCTGTCGCAATGAGCTCTCGGACTTGCCCGACTGCTCCCGACACCTCTGTCTCAGCAAGCGTCCCGGGGAAGATGCACAATAATTGATAATGATTCATAGCGTTGACACGATACATGGAATACGATACTACCTCTCGAGGATATTGTTTTCCCTTTAAAAGTGACCCCACTATATCAGCCGTTTTCGAGGCTGTCAAGGGAGAAAAATGTAGACTATCAAAAGCCCTCGATCGGGCGATCGAGGACAAAAAAGCAAGAAGTAAATTGTCATTTCTTAGAATCCACCTCCTTCTCCCCCACCACCGGAAAATCCGCCTCCGGATGATCCGCCTCCGCCTGAATCTCCACCTGATGGTGCTGAAGGAGGTGGAGAAAAAGATGGTGATGATCCACTGTCTGAAGGAGATGGGGAAAATGAAGGAGATGATTGTGGCTGAGATGATGATTGGGGTGATGGTTGTTGTGGGGATTGGGACTGAGGCTGAGGCTGGGATTGAGGCGAAGCGCCAAAAGGAGGGGCCGAGTCCTGTGGCGACGATTGCCCTTCAGATGATTTTGGAGGGCCAAATGTTTCGTCGCCTTTTGGTTCAGGTTTTGATCCATTTTGAGGCGATTCCTTCCCAAATGTATCCTGAAATTTCTGGAAATCTTGTTTCAGTTGTTCCTTTTGTGATTCTATGTCAGGCTTTTGGAATGAATCCGACGGATTATTGAAGTCGGGTTTAAGACCTTTGAATATCTCTCCCTCGTCCGACTTTGACTGTGGTTGGAATGAAGGTTGTACTGGCTTGAATGTTGGAGCTGGAGGAATCTGACCTTTGAATTGCTCTTTTTCTTGCTGAATCGATTCCTGATACCGGCCTCTCTCTTGGGCTCGACAACGATCATCACAAAATGGATCAAACTGGAGATTCTTTTCAAAAAATTCCTGTCGGACTTGAAATTCTTTCTGTTTGAATTCATCCTTTCGAGCGCGAAACGATTGTTCCAAAGACTGTTTGTCTTCTTCTGAGCCAGCCTGATCCAATCGTCCACGGAATTCTTGCTCAAGCTGAATCCGGTCCTTTTCAAATTGTTGCCGACTCACCTGCTCCTGAATCGCGTCTCTTTTTTGGCCAAAAATCTGATCAATATTCCCTCGGCGACGGAATTCATCGAGCACCTCTTTTGGCGCGTCTTGAAATTTCTTTTGGAATTGCTCGAATGCCCGTGGATCACTCACTCCTTGCAATTGGTTCACAATCACATCAGAATGTTTCTTGATCGCGGCATCAAAGAATGACGCGGAGAATCCTGGCGGAATAAATCCTTTTTGGAATCCGCCCTGCACACCGAGAGCGCCACCTTGAGATATGTCATCTTCTCCTTCAGAAAATGAACTGAATTGCTCTGGATTTGATGTAAATTCTTGTTGTAATTTTTTGAAGATCTCGACATCCCCAGGATTACTGGAAGAAATTTTTTCAAAGAATTTTTCCTTGCCTTGCGCGGCCTGCACTACGAACTGTTGCTTTGCTTCGCGTTCCATCCGCTCGATAAATTCACGTTTTTTTGGATCTGCTTTTACCCTTTCTTCCAATTCTTGAATCAATCGAAACGTGGTTGGATCTGGATTCTGTGCCATTTGCGCAGAAAGTTTACGAAATGCCTCTGCGTCCTGATCCGCGTCTGGAAACTCTTGTTTGAATTTTTCAATCGCTGCCTCGCGACGTTGTTCAATATCTTTTTTAAGATTTTCATCTTCAACAGTCACTCGTTGGCGAATCTCTTCCATCACTCGAAGTTTTGATATATCTGGTCTGCCTTCTGAAAACCGCGCAAAAACTCGCTCTTGGGCTCTTACTCGAAAATCCCCTTCGAAATCATTAAATTGTTCCAATCGCTGTTCAAATCGTCTCGCGGCAATATCTTTGGCAACTTCAATCTGCCCTGCAATTTCTGGCGGTATGCCTTCTAATTGTTTCAAGCGGTCAAAAATTTCGAGCTGTCTCGTTTTATCGCCACCAATACGCTCCACATACTGCGCAAACTTTGCTTTGCGATCTCCTTCTCCCAATTGTTCAAATGTCTCGTTGAATCGCTTGAGCGCGTTTTCTCCTGCCTGGCGAATAGCATCGCGCGCTTGCTCCGGCACTTTTTCTTCGAGACGAGAGAGTACTTCCACATTGCGCAAATGTTTGAATTCGCTTCCTCGCTGTCCATCGAGCATTTGGTCAATGCGCGCTTGAAGTCGTTCCGGGTCACGTTCCATACCCACAATAACATCCCCCATATGCTCGGACGTCTGTTCTTTCGCGTTCGCGATGGTTTCAATCATCTCGCCATTCAGCGTCGAATGAGCATCTTCAAACACCCTCTCTTCGATACCATCAAGAAGTTTTTGTTGTTTGATCTGGTGATCGAGTACCACGTTTAATAATTGATCCGCTTCAGCGTCTCCGCGTGCTTGCCGTTCTCGAAGCGCTTCTGTTTTTTCTGCTATTTTTCCTACTTTTTGCTCAAATCGTTCTATGGCTCCTGTTGCAGCTTGCATCGCATCCGCATCATTTGGTTTTTGTTGAATAAGGGCCTGAGAATCCACGAGCTCCTGATTGGCATGCTCAAGACGAAGTTCGGCTTTTTTGACTGGATTAAATGTAAATGCCTCTTGAAGTCCACGGCCAAATCGCTTGAATCCATACCATGGGCTGTCTGGTAAAATACGGCTCTCTGTGACACCGAGGTCTTCTGCTGAGACTGCCTCGTCTGCAATGACTTCAAGGGAAGGAGATGATTCCACCGGTTCAATTTCTCCTGATGGAAGCGCTTCTACCACAGGAATCGGAAGGATTGGAGAGGCTTCAACTGAAGGCGGTTCAGCTAAAGTTTCTCCAGGCGCAGAAGCAGCGGTATCGCCGACTTCAGGACCTTCGGTCTGGGCTGAAGCCGGCCGAGCAAACAAAAAAGCAGCTACCACCAAAGCGATACCTGCGAAGAGATAATAATACACGTATGAAAACTCTTTCTGTTCTTGCGTATCGAAAGAACGCCAATTCTTTGGGTGCATATATTTGTGTTTATATTTGTTTTATTTTTTATTTGTCGTATGCCCCTTCCAATGAAAACGGACTCATTGAAAAGAAAATTTTTTGAAGTTGAATATGTTATAGTATAGCATTTTTTTGATCGTTTGTCAATAGCATTACCCGTTTTGTATCAGATTTTTGAGACTTTTATGAAAAACTGGATGGTTGGCATCATTTTTGAGTGAATTTTTGTCTTATCCGCTACATGAAGCATTGAAATATACTGGCTAAGAAGCTACGTGGAAATAGCACACGTCACCATCTTCGACCACATAATCCTTCCCAACCAATTTCATTTTCCCTAATTCCTTGAGTTTCACCCACCCGCCGAAGTCCACGAAGTCTTTCCAATTGGCAACATCAGCTTTGATATAGCCTTTGACAAAATCAGTGTGAATGATCCCGGCCGCGGCCGGGCCGAGTGTGCCGCGCTTCACGGTCCAGGCGCGAGTTTCTGGTTCACCGCTGGTAAAGTAGGTGATGAGATCGAGCAATTCGTAGCCCGCGACAATGATTTTATCAAGTCCAGTTTCATTCATCCCAAGCTCTTTCATATATGCCGTTGCATCCTCGGGTGAGAGATCAGCGAGTTCGGCTTCGAGCCGAGCTGAAATTTCTACAAACAAAGTTTGCGAATCAATACCTTGATTCTTCATTCTTTCAGCCCGAGGCTGATCCACCTCATCCACATTCACCACATACATCATCGGCTTCATCGTAAGGAGTTGCAATTCTTTCATCAAAAGTGTCTCCTCTTCGTCGAAAGACAACTCTCGCGCTTGCTTTCCAGATTGAAAATGAACACTCAGCCGCTCAAGAAGGCCGATCTCTTTTTGTTTTTCTTTGAGTCCCGCGCCCTTTGCTTGTTTTTTTGTATTTTCAAATCGCTTACTCACTGTTTGCAAATCAGCGAGCACCAGTTCCAAATTGATAATGTCCGCGTCGTCAGTCGGATTTACACGGTTCATCACATGCGTCACATTGGCATCTGAAAACGCACGTACCACATGCGCGATCGCATTCACCTCACGAATATGAGAGAGAAATTTGTTGCCCAATCCCTCTCCTTCACTTGCCCCTTTCACGAGCCCCGCGATATCAACGAACTCGATTGCTGTGGAAATTATTTTTTTGGATTGAGAAACTTCTGCGAGCGGAACGAGCCGACCATCCGGAACTTCAACCACACCCACATTGGGATCAATGGTGCAAAACGGATAATTTTGTGCGTCGGCTTGTTTACTCCGGGTCAACGCATTGAACAAAGTAGATTTCCCGACGTTCGGAAGGCCGACGATACCGATGGAAAGCATAATTGAAATTTTTCATTGATCATCGATCATTTCCTTGACTCTTTACTACTCTTCGGACAAGTTCGAGAAGTTTTTCATGCACCAACCCATTCGACGCGATACATCCTTGAATTTCTCGATCATACCTCTGGTCATTGCCAAAAATATCTGTAACTTTCCCTCCTGCTTCTTCGACGATTATGCTAAGTGCGGCGGCGTCATGCGCATTTTTTCCTGTAAATATATTGGCCAGAATTGCTCCGCCCGCAACGAGCATACCCGTGTAGAGAGTTGAACCAAGGCTCACCACTTTTGCTTTTTCTTGCGCGAGCATCATCCGAAGTGGCGCAAATTGGTATGGAAGATGTTTGGGCATTTCAAGGCCAACGAGCTCAAGATCGAGCGTATCATTCGGGGAAACATGTATCGGCTGGTCGTTCATCGTCGCACCCTTTCCTTTTTCTGCAAAAAATAACCGATCCAAAAATGGATCATAGATAACACCGAGGATTGGGGCGCCATCACGCACAAGCGCGAGAGAGAACACGCAAGTTGGGATTCCATGAGAAAATGGAATCGTCCCATCAATCGGATCACACGCCCATACGTATTCACTCCCTTCGATCAGCGCGCTTTCTTCTTCTCCACGAATACTATGCGTCGAAAAATTTTTTTGTATCGTGTCAATCACAAGCCGATTCACAGCAACATCGGTCACGGTCACAGGCGAGTAATCTGCTTTCCATTTTTTCTTCATGACAAGCGTGAACTGATCGCGGATGATGCCCCCTGCCTGTTTGGCGAGCGAGATACTTATATTCTTATAATTTTCCATACAACACATTCATTCACATCTATGAAACCACATCCCTGTCGGGATTGTCAAAAAAAGAAACGGAGAAACGCAAAAATTTCTGTTGGTGGTCATTATACCAAAAAGTTCGGACTTATTTCCAGCAGAATCCCGAATGAGGCACGCGCGGAGCGCGTGGTAGCTCTAAATTAAATCGTACGCTCCACGAAAGCCCCGCCACCGCCTCGCTTCACTC
>CAYJXK010000012.1:0-22092 GCA_964374115.1 uncultured Gammaproteobacteria bacterium | reverse complement strand
GAGTACGGCCGCAAGGCTAAAACTCAAAGGAATAGACGGGGACCCGCACAAGCGGAGGATCATGCGGTTTAATTCGATGGTACGCGGCGAACCTTACCTGGGCTCAACTACTAGCTGCAATCCCGATGAAAGTCGGGGCTCTTTCGAAGGTGCTAGATAGGTGCTGCATGGTTGCCGTCAGCTCGTGCCGTGAACATCTCGCGGCCTGTCTTTGAAAAAAGACATGCGAAATCTGGCTCATATCGGAGAATCTGATTGTCAAATTCATGATATACTATACGATCTATGAATTTAGAAACTCCGAGGGAAGTCAAGTGTCTTCCACACATACTATACGCAAGGAAAAATTTGACCATATATCCATACCAGTATGCAGTACAAGATACTTTGACCCTGTAACGACTTTTCCCCGCAATTGCGGGGGAAGAGTAGAGTTTTTGATAGTGAAGGAATTTATAGCTCTGCTCATACGCCAGCCCCTCATCCCGATATAACATCGGGAAAGGGTGAAGGAATAGTCTAGTCCGGTGATAATACATTCGGAGGTGTACCGTTAAGTCGGGTAACGAGCGCAACCCTCATCCTGAGTTAAATACACACAGGAGACTGCCCGCGCAAGCGGGAGGAAGGTGGGGACGACGTCAAATCAGCATGGCTCTTACGTCCAGGGCTACACGCATGATACAATGGTCGGTACAGAGGGTGGCCAAGCCGTAAGGCGGAGCTAATCCCAGAAAACCGGCCTCAGTTCAGATTGAGGGCTGCAACTCGCCCTCATGAAGTTGGAATCGCTAGTAAACGCGCATCAGCCACGGCGCGTTGAATACGTTCTCGGGTCTTGTACTCGGGTGCCTGGCAGTTCATATACCCGTTGTGGGTATATAATCACGGCGCTCGCAAAAAATGATTCGCTTTTAGCAATCGCTTTTTGCTCGCTTGTGATTATAGAAAAAGAAGGTGCAAGTCCTTCTCGGCGATTGGAACGCCGGAAGCAGTAGGCAGTACGCCATCGTGAGGTGGCGCATGAAGGGCCGAAATGCATTTCATAGCTTGAGTTTACATAGAGGCGTAGTGATGAGCGACTCATCGAGTACATGGGGAAGCCTTCCAAATATACATCACTATGTGACCGGTAAACCGAGATGTGGAGACATGTTTTTATGAATGACCCAGGGAGATCTTGCATAGTCCATATTTCTTTGGTGAACTACCCCCGAGATATGGTAGAAGAATAAGCAATTATTCATCAATGCTATGCAAGAAGTCAGCAGCGTTCGTAGTACCAAACGGCGTCCATTTCAGAGAAATCCGAAGTTGGCCGCGCCGATTGGGAAGGAACAAATTCAGCGGGAAATGTTGCATCCGCAGTATGTCAGTGGATTTATCGGCAAAGGTGAATGTTTTATTCCGAGAGATTGTTCTTGCAGTCCGAAGAAAAGAACATGTAACCGATGCTGGATTTGCACGGATACAAGTACTGCGCAATGAGATACGAAAATTCGGCAAAAAGCATAATGATAATGCAACATTAATGCCTCGCTGGAAACCGCCAGGATACGGGAAAACCGTTCGTCCGGTGGTGTGGAACGAAGAAATTTGATTCCGATACCGCCCGTCACACCACGAAAGCTGGCAATGCCCCAAGCCCCGCCTTGGCGGGGTAAAGGTAGGGTCAGTGATCAGGGTGAAGTCGTAGATTTGTTGCGACTCTCCCGAAGTAATTCGGGAGAATAAATTTGGCTATATGCTGGAAACACTGTGAATCCTGTGCTATTTGTGGTATACTTTACAGGTGTACTATGAATGAAAATGCATCAGGCGTTTTCCCGAACTTGATCCCGCTTAGCGGGACCGAGTTGGGACTAACAGTCAATCAGCAGGGAAGTCTCCTCATCGGAGACCCCTCAGAGACTACACGCCGAACTCCTCCTACTCGAGGAAGAATCATGGCCTATAAGCAAGCTGCATTGCATGACGGAACAAACAGTGCCAATCATCGCTTTCGCATCTCGCAAAAAGGCACAGAGTGGTTTACGACACATGCAGGGTATATTCGAGGATTTTTCGATGCAGAAGGTGGCATCCCACATCATTTGTCAGCCAGATTCTATATTCAGTCTGATCGGATCATGGCATCCACGCAAGATTCATATCTTCGAGCAGAGGAAGATGATATAGTCCATGCCTTATGGCGACATAGGGGTATACATGAACAAGGCATCCCTAGCGGAAGCTGGGGATGGATCACCTCCTTTCTGGAGTAGACCCGCCGAAAGGCGGGAATACGGTCGAGAGAATAGAGGACATAGATTTTGTCACGTTTCTGATGGTTCAAAAATACTCCGAGCAAAAAGCCGGGGTGTTTTTATTTCGGGAAAATCTTTTTTGTTTTTATCCCCATTCTTTTTATCGAGAAACAAAAGAATTTATGATATACTTATCCTGTTCCCTCCTCTTTTTGGATGAGGTATAGATAGCTCTACTGACTATTCGCACATAGGTTAATAGAGTAAAAATTTCAGATTTGGATGCAGCGCGCCGCCATGGAGCCCGAAAAAACCGCAGATGTATCAGTAGATACATTGAGGATTTTTTTGGGCGAATGGCAAGCGTTGCGCCAAATATGGAATTTTTGGCATTAAGCTATGTGTGAATAGTCAGTAGGAGGGGTTCGTAGTTATAACGTCTGTGACACAAAAGATCGGTCAATTCATGCACCGAATTCTCTTATATCTCAAGCCCAAAACGCGCTTGGGTATTTTGGCATTATGCGCCGCGATCAGCATCGGGGTATTTGGCATGGTGACCATGTCATCGGCTCAAACCGGTTTTATTGGAGATTTATTTACTGGGTTGCTCAACGCGATTATCTCCGCGATTTCTTATGTCCTTACTGTGATCACGACGCTCATCATGAGTCTTACAGTCTGGGCGCTCAAGTTTTTCATGGAGATCGCGAAATACAATGGCTATGTGGATACACCGACCGTGGTCGTCGGATGGTTCCTGGTTCGCGATGTCGCGAATATGTTCTTCGTGGTCGTGCTTCTCGCGATCGCCTTTGGCACCATTCTCGGGATCGAACAATACGAATGGAAAAAGACACTCGTGAATTTCATTCTCGCCGCGCTCTTTATCAACTTCAGCAAGCTCATCGCCGGTCTTATCATAGATGCCGCGCATGTTTTCACCATGGCATTCCTCAACGCGATTATCAATACCGCCGGCGGCAATGTGATCTCCATGCTGAAGCTCGACAAGATTATGAGCATTATCGGGCAAAACGCGGGGATCACTGGTGATCTGAAACTCGAGCTCCTCGGCGGCGCCATCATGGCATTTATTTTCGCGCTCATCGCGCTTACGGCGATGGGCGCGTATTTGTTGGTCATGCTCGCTCGAATGGTCGTGCTCTGGGTGCTCATCATTCTGTCCCCGCTCGCGTATATTCTCGCAGTTATCCCCCAGACCAAACAATATGCCACAGATTGGTGGCGGCGATTTGGCAAGCAAGTGGTCGTCGCCCCGGTGATGGTTTTTTTTCTCTGGCTTGCCTTTGCGACTCTTGGATCCGGTGATTTTGTCACAGGAGATCTCAAGATGACGATTGATGACAGCGACGCGCAAAAAGTGCTCGCGCTTGCTGGGACCACCGGAAGCGGGGCGCAAAAAGTATCTATTAGCGAGGTGTCCACATGGGAAAACATGGCCAATTTTTTTGTCGCGATCGCGTTTTTGTTTGTGGGGCTCGCGGTGGTCAATCAGATGGGGGTTGTCGCGGGCGGATTTACCAGCGGGGTCATGGATTTTGGCAAAAAAGTGCTCATGATCGGGACCGGCTACGCGGCAGGGAAGTGGCTCGTGGGCGGCGCTGGGAAAATAGGAAAAGGAGTTGCCGGAAGCGCGCTGATGAATGTGCCGTTTGTGGGTGGGCATTCGTGGATGCGGACTGGGAAACGCATAGGAGAGGCATTCAAAGAACATCGAATCCTCAAACACATTCCTTTTGTCGGAGGATTTAATAAAGAGTACCAGGAGAAATTGAATGAAAGACTCAAGGTAACACAAGAGAATCAAAAGATTGCCAGACAGAAAAATATGGGAAGAAACGCGGGACAATATTGGCAAGAGAAAGTTCTCAAAGGAACGGGAATGTCGAAACTTGGATTTGGAATGGAACCCGCGACAGAGAGAAGGAATCTCTCCGAACAAATGAGAGATAGAGCAGAAGAGAGAAGCGCTACTGCAAAAACACTTCGAAAAGAGGAGGCCCAAGTGAGAAATCGCACAGACGCGCTCTACTATCTGGAAGGTGAAGTAAGTGGTAAGCAATATGTAGATTGGGTAGAAACACAGGACGCCGAGACGATTGTTGCTGATGAGAATGATACGCCTAAAGTGGCAGAAAAAAAGAATAGACAGAAAGCATTAATCAATGAGAGAAAAGAACGATTGGAAACGATTCGATCAGACCCACAATTTGAAGAACATTTTATAGACTGGATCGCAAACGTGTCTGAAGAAGATGATGACGACACAAAGAAACAGAAGAGAGATGCCACAAAGGTGGAGATGGATCGAAGAGTGAAACAATTTGGAGGAGATCAGATACATCGCATGCGGACTGCTTTTGTCGCGCAAAGATTACGGGGTGAAGAAGAAGATATGGTTGAGCAAGGCACACTCCGGAAGGACGAAACATCGTCTAGCGGATTTGAAAGTGATGGCGTGGCTCAAAAGAAACTGAGAGATACCTTTGAAAGAGGTGTGAACAGACAGAAGCCAGGCAGTATGTTTGCTTTGGGAGATAGCGCGATGATGAATGTAGTCACAAATGTTTCCGAGTCGATTGTGAGAGAGCAGAAGCTCCATACTGTCGGAGAAGAGCTAAAAAAAGAGAAAGATCGGGGTGTGGAATTTTTGATGAAGACCAATTATGGAAAAGAACTCGAAGCACGCGCCACAGATGCGGAAGCGACAGCCAAGATTGGAGAAGAATTGGTGAAAGCCATGAAGAATGCGCATCTTGAGCATGTGTTTGGAGAAGCGGCGGAAAAATTGAGAGGAGCCATAGAGGAACGCAAGACTGCTGGGTTACTCCGCGAAGATCCTATTATTCGGGCTATTTATAACAGTGCTCTTGGGACAGATAAAGAACGTATTGGCAGGGTTGCAAAATCAGATCTTCTCTCAGATGTTTCAGGAGAATATATCGATCTTGCAAAACGAGGGAGTAAAATTCCATCTGAAGCAGCAGGAAAATATTCGGAAGAAGAGGCGGGCCCTCTAAAGATTTTAGGAGAAGCAGGACGTGGTTTGGCGCTTGCCAAGAATCTTGCCTTACTTGCGAGTTTAAGAAAACAAGGAAAGGTGGCCGACGCGGAACAGCGGTATACGGGATATAGCACACTTCTCGCTGCCAATGCTGATGCAAACGTGGATGACGGAGAATCATCGGTTGCCAATATTATTCAGCAATTAGACGACTATGATCAATATATTGCTAATCCGCAAAAAAGGGAGCAAGGGCTTCTCGCGGATGGTAAATTTGCGAGTCAAGAGGAACTTGATGACTTTAAGCGTGGAATCGATTCCTATCGAGCTTTGAAAGAGGATGCCCAATATTTAGACATTGTAGAAAAGCGTATGGATGAAGAAGGAACTACTAGGTGGCATGACAAAAATACTCCTGATGCGGCAGGGAAGCTTCAGCAATATACCATGACCGGCGGAGATCTAGAATTTGTCTTGCGATCTTCAGAGATAACGAAAATGATGGATGAAGAAGGGATAGACTTCAAGAAAGCGATGATAGAATATTTTCAAAAGGTTACAACAATTCCAGAAGTCTATGGAGGGGCCATCATGAATATTAGAGATTACATGAAGAGGCTAAACAAGTACCAGTCACTGTTTTCCCATGGAGCTGAAACACTGAAACAACAAGGTTTAACTGTTGGACATACACAATTATCAGCGCACATTGTTCGTGATGATAATATGCAGGGGATGTCTCGGCCGTCGTCTGCCAAAGAACAGCACGGAGGTGTTTCAGGTTCTGTTTCGAAAAGAGACTCCATGAAATGGAATCCACAATCAAGTGGGCAATTTGGGAATGACACAGGATTTCAAGTAGATAATTATCGACAAAACGTCGCGATGTCGAAAGCATCGAGTGCTTCCAGTGTAGCAGATTTGTCTAAACGGATTGACGATCGTGCCAGAAGGTCGTATGTGCTTGGTATGCACAAGACTCGAGATGCAGACGGTGGAAATGTCCAAAATGGATATGGAGTGATAGGAACTTCTCAAAAATATATTGAATCCAGAGGATGGGGAGATGAAGAGGTGGGAATGTGGGATTATCTTGCGCGAGTGATTGCGCCAGTTCTCTCTGATGGGGGACAATCTTTTGAACTTGCTGCGGCTCAAGAGTTTAGCAATGTTGACCGTATTGCTGCAGAAAAAGGAGCAGTGAAAGTTCAAGTTGCGGGTGCTATAGGTTCAAAAATCAAGGGGAATACACGGAGTGAATTTACACGGTCGGTTACAAATTTCTTGCACGATAAAGATAGGGAAGAGAGAGTGAACACATATTTGCAAGACAAGCTCAAACAAGCAAACAAAGACAACGATGAAGGACTTGCAAAAAGCATTCAGTATCAGATCGACCGAATTCATGCGATAATGAAGTCTGACATTTTGAAATCGCTTGCAATTACAGCAAATAATTCAGAAAAACGTGAACAAGAATTAATACGCCCAAAGGAACAAGGAGGCAAAAATGACAGGCGACGAAGAGACCAAGATGAAGAAGAAGCATAGCCCAATCAAATATGGCATATTTTGACCAAACCCAATCACTTTTTCTTTTTTTCTTATCCTCTGAAAAGGAATTTTTAGAGACATTGAAAATGGTGTCTTCTGGTACATTTTCCCGGTCAGATAATAGAGATAAAATACAGAATCTTTCGAGTCTGCTTCAGGAATATTTTATTTTGCCAGAAGAGAGGGGTCTCGCACCTATCCGGTCCGGTCTTTCTTCCCTTTTAGATAAAGAATTGGTGACAAAATGGTTGAAGGATCCAGAAGATACGGAAAGAGAAGAAACAGTTCTTCGAAACATTCGGTGGCTTGCCGCAAGTTTTGGTGTGTTGCCTGGCATGCACGCCTATACGCCAAAGGAAGTCGCGGATATTTTGACTGGAAAGATACAAACATTTCAAATAGAACGGCTCCTCCATACACTTCGTCAGGCGCTGATGGGGATGGATCTCGATGCATACGCAGGCGCAGTTCTGCCATTTTTGGCAGTGGAAGAAGTAAAAAATAGATACATTTTTTCAGTGGATGATGTTTGTTTGTTTACTATGATGCTCTCTGTCGCGTGGACTCGATTTGATTACCTGTTTCTAGAAGAACAAAGTCTCTTGTTGAGTTCATATGTCTACCGTGGAATGATTGTAGGAACGCCGGTCGAATATATTTTGAAACAGATTCTTGATGCGTGCCCCACTGCGATTGAATATGTCTTTCAAACATTTACCTATGGCAAGGAGATAGAAGAGAATGCTGAACTGGTACCACTGCGCGCGGATGCCCTTATGCAGAGAGCAGAGGAATCCATTGTGATGCGAGATATCATTAGGCGGTACAACGGAAGGGTCGGTGAGGATATTCTTGATGGTTTCAAAATGGAGCAATTTATTCAGAATCTCTATGAAGGTCAGCCAGGACGAGATTCCCTTGTCCGATGGCTGAGAATGACGTTGTCTTTGTATGCTCATCTCATGCGTGGGGTATTGGTCGAACAACCTGGATTCGAACGAGAACGAGAGTTTGAGCGCTATGATCGAGAGCTCGTGGATCTTTTATCGTGGGTTTTTGTAGAAAATCAGTGGGAAAAAATTGTTCGATATTATCGTCAATCAGCTCCACTCGTGCCACTCCATGTGGTTTTATCGCATTGCATGGAAAGTTTTGACGTGAAAACACCAGGTACTGTGGAGCGTTTTTTGAAATTGACAGAGTATCTCAAAAAAGAAAGAGTGTTGAAGCCAGATCAGGATGTTCTTGAATTTCACGAACAAGATAAGTCTTTCTTTTGGCATGAGGAAATTTTTGATCAGCTTGCTACAGCATGGGACAAAGCCCATCCAGCGCCGGTCGAGGAAGAGGAGATTGGATAAGGGGAGGAAGAGTCACATTCAAGCCGTTTGTAGTGGAATACGCATATATGACCGAAATTTCTTCGAATCAACCTACCATCCTCGTCAAAAAAACAGATGGAAGCACGGTGCGTGTGCCGCTTTCGGATATTCAGAAGTTTCAGAGAGATGACTGCGCTCTTGTTCCTTCCTTGGTAGGGGAGGAGAGAGAGGGTTTACGACGGGACAGGAATCGAGAGGAGGAACCACAGTCGCCAAGTAATTTACCCGTCCCTGTTGGCGCCGAAGCGCTCGCCACCACGACACCTGTGAAGAAAATTTTTGTTGATGAGGCTCTGGCAAAGAAGCGGGAAGCGAGACGTTGGAAACCAGAGGATCACCTATCGCCTCTTCAAGAAAAATTAACAGAACATGATTCTCGAAGCACATCGCAACCACTTCCGTCCGGGAGAGGCGATGTGGTGGATCGGATCAAAGCGAAGCTCACGTTTCCGATTGACTCAGTACACACGGAAAGATTTCATTCACTGATCACGTCGTGGCTCAAAGAAATCCGCACCGATGAACAAGTGCGAGAATATGCCATGAAACCCAAAGACAAAGGCGGGCTTGGATTGAATGAAAAACAGGCAAGCGATCTCATGTCTGTGATGGGTGAATTTGAGAAATACAACAAGAAGCAATCAACTTCCATTTTGCAATCAATTCCTCCGCGACAGATTCCTTCTCCGCCTCCCCCTCGTCTCGTCGGCGGACAAGCTCCTCTTATGGGAAAGAATGTTGGCCCAGTGAGAAAACAGATAATTCATGATGTCGTGCCACCGCCTCCACAGCAAAAAATATCTCCCGAACCTCTTGGACCGATCGAAGAAGTCGGCGCTATGACTCTGATTGATTTTCGTCGACTTTCCGCGGATTCGATGCAAGGAGCCGGAATCCTCAAAGAAAAATTTGAGAACCTGAAGAGTGATTCCTATCTTCTCTATCTCGATGCCCGAGCGGCATGGTTCGCGAGTCCATTGTATATGACATACAAACAGGTTCTGGGAGGAGCGCTAAGGAGCGGCGCGACGCTCAAGGAATATGTGGAGAGGCAGGAGCAGGGGGCGATGGGGTTTGAGGAAATGATGGCAGTATTAGAGGTGAATAAAAAAATAAGATGGTAGAAATCAAATTTATGCAACAATTCGTCGTGCCACAATTCATTGATGTCGAAGACAAGATCCTGGGCCCCATTACCATCCGGCAGTTTTTGATTTTGCTCACTGCCGGCCTTATCATTTTTCTTTCATTCAAATTCGCTGATTTTGCTTTGTTTGTGACCACATTGGCTCTGATTGGCGGTCTCGCGCTTGTCTTGGCGTTTGTCAAAGTGAATGGGCAGACATTTCATTTTTTTCTTCTGAATGTTTTCCAGACATTGCGTCGCCCTTCTCTTCGGCTCTGGTGGAAATCATATGCCAAAGACGAGCTTGAATATTTCCGCAAACAAGAAACCGAAGCTGTGGAAGCAGTCGCGCCAAGTATTCGCCCGCGGTCGGAGCATATTCGCGATTTGTCTCTCATTGTGAATACAGGAGGATATTATCGGGGAGAGGAGTAGACGTGGAGTCTGCGTCAACAGCCGAGAGCGCTTTTTTCATCGTCAATTATTGTGTATACTGGTTTTACCGCAACAATCATCTATGTCCAACCGTGAAACTCGACAAAAAAAACAACAACGCCTCCTCCTGTTTTTCACTATTCTTATTCTCGCTTCTTCCCTTGCTCCGCGAGCGGTATTTGCTCAATTTGGCGGCGCTGTTTTTGATCCGAGCGCCTATGTTCAGCGATATTTGATTGAAGGCAAACAAGAAGCCAGAGAAGCTGCCAGCAAAGCAGAAGAAAAGCTCGAATTTAATCTGTGGCAGAGTCTGCTCTCCGGCGCGCTTTCCGCGCTTGTCGAGGGAGTGTCGTATTTTATGAACAAATTGGCCTACGACGCCGCCACATATATTTCGAGTTCTGCCGCCGGACAAAAGCCGCTTGTGTTTCAGGAAGGCGCGGCTGACTATTTTACAAAAGTATCACAGGACGCGGCAGGAGAGGCCATTGCCGAGTTTGGCGAAAAAGCATTGGGGCTCAATCTTTGCCAGACCCCGGATATTCAGTTGCGAATCAATCTCCAGCTAGGGCTTGCGAACCAATTCCAAGGCGGTCCGCCGCAGAATTGTAGTTGGCAAAGTCTCAAAAGAGCTTTTAGCAACGAAGCATTCGAGGCAAAGTATGGCGCTGGCGGGAGTAAATTTATCGGCGAAGCGTTCAACGCGTCGCTTTCTCCGGAGAGTTCTGATTTTGGCATCGCGCTTGGCGCGTATGGCAAAGTGCATCAGCGAAGCCTCAACAAAGTCATTGGAGAAGCGCAAGATCGGCTCGAAGGAGATGGATTCAAAGCATTCAAAAATATTATCTCTGGCCAAATCAAAACGCCGGCGCAAACAATCAAGGAAGAATCCGGAGTGCTCACAGGAAAGAAACAAAGCGAGATCACTGCCGGGCAAATCGCCGGAATTTACGGAGCGCCAGCGCTCCAGATTTTGCCATACGCGGGATCAGTATTTTTGAACACCCTCACGTCGCAATTATTGCAACAATTATTTAGCGGCGGATTATTTCCCAGTGGCGGCGGGGGGGATGCCGAAGAAACCGAGAGCGCGATTGATCAATACGCGGTGGTAAATCAAAAAAAGGAGGCCGTGCAGGCGGCGTTTAGTTTTCTGCTCAACACCACCCCAAAACAATTGGAATCCTATGACATCGCCCAGCAGTTTTCCGCGTGTCCGGACAAGCCGGGGATTCACAATTGTGTGATGGATCAGGGATTGGTTCAAGCGCTCCAGCGGGGAAAAGGAGGACAGCTCGTCACCATTGCCGAGGCCATGGATCCGAAGAACGATTTTCTTCATGGCAATTGGCAACTGATTTCCGCGAAACGAGAATCAGACAATCAGGATCGCGCCTGCTATCTTCGCGGCTATTGCGAGTCCAATGTGGAAAAATTACGCAAAGCGCGGATTCTGCCGCTCGGCTTTGAAATCGCGGTAAAAAAATCTCCGGGAGACAATCCATGGACGCTTCGGCAGGTCGTGCAAGGATTCAATGATTGCCACCCAAGCGGACTCCCGCATCCGGATTATCCATTTTGTCATCTCATTGATCCCAATTGGATTGTGCGTGTGCCAGAAGCGCGATGTGAAAACAGGGGCTTTACCCAACAGCTGGTGACACCGGACGCTCCGAATAGAAGAGAAGAATGCATTGATTTTTCCACCTGTATTTCCGAAGGGCCAAATGGCGCGTGTGAATCCCCGCAGGCCTATGGCTATTGCACCAAAGAAAAAAGCATTTGGCGGATTCCGGGAGACATCTGCCCGGCGTATGCCGCGACCTGTGAGTCGTTTTCGGAAGCGGGTACTGGCAAAACGGCAACCTATCTCACTCGCACGCTCGAATATGGCGAATGCAATGCCGACACCGTCGGATGTCGCGCCTACAGCGGAGAGCAGGTGAATGGATTCTGGGCATTCAGCGAGCAAACGAATCTTCCATATGCTTTGGAGGCTTACAAAAACGCGTGGAGAAGCCCCACCTATTATTTCAATGAAAAAAGCAAACTGCAAACCTGTGTTTCCGGAGATGAAGGATGTTCCGCTCTGTATCGCGGAAAGCCTGCGACAAACGGCGAGTTTATCAAAGACGTATCAGATAGTATCCATATCAAAAAAGCGCCGGCGTATCTTGGCTGTTATGATACAGACGCAAAAACCGCGCTCATTGATTGGCCCGAGACAAAAGCAGAGTTGAATCTGCTTTCAAAAAACGCATCATGCGACAATTTTGCGTCGGTGTGCGTGGCCGAAGAGGTCGGTTGTGAAAAATTCACGCCGGCGGATAATGGGCCGGCGATTCCTGGCATTGTCGGTAATAATAGTTGCGCCGAAGTTTGCGTGGGATACGACACCTACCGGCAAGAAGAAACGAAATTTGAAGATGACGTATATCCGCTCTCTCTTGTTCCAAATCTTGCCAAAAATACCATGCAACAAAAAGGATTGGTGTGCACTGCCGCGTTTGTTGGATGTGATCAATTTACCAATATTGACGAGGTGGCGAAGGGTGGAGAAGGGCTCGAGTATTACACGGATCTCACCTATTGCGAAAAGCCAACCGGAGACAACGAAGGGACATTTTATTCCTGGGAAGGGTCGGTTACCGAGGGGTATGTGCTTCGAGTGCATTCGCTTCTCAAAATCAGCGCCGAAGACGTCTCGTACATGGATCTTATCTCAACCGAGAAAGCGCAGTTCCTCACCCCTGCCATGAAAGAAGAATTTGTTCTCGATTCTCCGCGCTATGCCGATGACAGCGCCGAGGCGCTTTCTCAAAATTATCTGGCCTGCAACGAGGCATCATATCTTCAGCTTATCGCCGGGGGTGGGGCATTGTCGGTAGCGTCTCCAGATTGTCGGGCGCTCTACAACAGCAAAGGTCAGATTTTTTATCGGCTCCTCGGCAGTGTCGGCATTGTTTCCGAGGCTTGCCACCCACTCCGAAAAACAGACACCACACTCGAGATTGATGCTCCGCTCAGTCTTTCAGGCCCAAGCGCCTGTGCCGCGAAGGCAGGGCTCTGGGGTTCAATAAAGCCAGGCGGTAGTCAAGTCTGTCAGCGATGTAAAAATGGCGGGGAGTACCAAAGTGGCGCGTGCGTGTATTCCACAATTTCGACTCCGGATCAAGCGAATGCGTGTCCGGCGCAGGCCAATGCGTGCCGCAAATATATCGGGAACAATGGAAATAATGTGGAGACAGTGTTCTTGGATGTGTTTGAGCCATCTGGATCAGACGGAGACGCGCTCACAAAAGCCAAAGGCGCGTGGGAGAGCAATCCGAAGAGCGCCGGAGTCAAAGTGGTGTCTGAGTCCATACAGGTGGGGCTCTATTCTCTTTCTGTGAATGTGGATCTGGTCGAGCGTCTCATTCCGGTCAATACGCTTCAGGGTGGAAGCGAAAGCGCGGACAACAATTGGTATGAATTGTCTTTTTGGGCAAGGGGAACACCACAACAGCTGTTAGTGACATTGACACAAAAAACAGCCGTAGGAGATGAATGGTCATTTACCGTAGATCCGACGACCGGCGCTTCTCTTCCAGTCAAACTGGGGAATACGTGGCAAGAATATAAGATCGGCCCGGTGCAATTCACAGGAGATTCCGCCAAAGACACCTATCTTAGGTTTGTCCGCCAAGCATTTTCAGGAGGTGGAAAAGGGGAATATTTCCTCGATTCAGTTCGGCTCGTGCGTCTTTCGGATCAGGAATATCTTGTGAAAGATTCTTGGAAACAGCAGGTACAGTATCCAGCCGGATCAGGTCAAATTGTTTCTGCTGATGCGCCAATTGTCTGCGACGCGAACCCGCTCGACGCTCTGCCTGGCGGCGCGCTTGGTTGCTCTGCCTATACCAATAGCAAAGCAGACAATGTGTTTGCCACCACATTCGCGAATCTTTGTCGCGAAGAAGCGGTCGGTTGTAGCGCGGTATACGATACATGGAATACCGTTTCCGGAGAAGGCGCGAATGAGCGGCAATTGTTCAATGTGCTTTGTACGCAATCGGGATCTGAATCAGGGACAGGAACATGTTCGAGTGTGATGGATGAAAAAACCTATTCATGCGCGGTGAAACCCGGCGCCTCTTCGTGTTTTATCCAAGGTCCAATCATTGCGCCAGAATCGTCCGCACTGCCGAGCGCTTTTTCTATCGTGGCATCCACCATTGTCATCCCTGCCGATACACCGGAATCCGATCCGCTGTTCCTTGCCATCCGCCAGGAATTTCAATGCAGTGACGCGTTTCGCGGCTGTCAAAAATTCGGTTTGGAAGAAAAAATACTGCCGGACGGATTTGTGAGCAGTTCCTATCAATTTTCCGAAGTATACCTCATGAACAATCCAGAAAAATATACCGGGGGAGACAGTATCATTTGCCGCGATGATCTGTTGGGATGCAGTCAATTTGCTTCTGGCAAAAGCGCGCAGTTTTTCAAAGATCCGACAGTCGATGGCAATACGCTGTGTGAATACAAAAAAAGCTATACCGATCTCGATGGGATCACGCGCGAAGGATGGGTGAAAAAAGACATTGGACAATGCGGTGCGTCCACACTGTCATGCAAACAGGATGCTCATTGCGAAAGCGGGAAGAAATGTGTTGGTATCGGCCAAATCGCGTGTTACAGCGACTATATCCTTCTCGATGGAAAAAATGAATCGCAAAATCCTTATTATGGCATCTGGTCGAATAATTCAAATGAATACGATGGATATGTGGGAATGTGTGAGCAAACAGAAATCGGCTGTACCGAGCTCGTTGATCCGGCAGATACCAGCAACGACAAGACAGGCGGCAAGCCGTATTATATATTGTTCAACGAAACCACGCTCGCGCAAGTCAATCAATGCCAAGGGCAGGTGAGCCTGAAAGAAGGTTGTGTGCTGTTCAATAAGACCAATGAACCCAACACGCCGTACATCGCGCAACAGTCGTATAACAAGAGCGCGAGTCAGGCCGACTCTTTGGTTTCGCCTATCTCGGCCGCGTCCCCCAAAGGCGGGGATAGCAATATCGTGATGAAAGTGACCCGCGATCGGGAATGCTCTGAATGGCTCGCCTGCCGCACATCCATTCCGACCACGCTCGACAATGGTACGGTCGCTGATTTGTGCTATGATTATCGCGCGTGTCGCGCTCGTGAGGGCAATCGCTGTGTGGAATTTGTGGATCCAAGCGACGCGCCGCATGGGGCGAAATTCCTTGATGAACAGAGATATCTTTTTCGTTTGGTTGGCGTGCCATCATCGTGGTATGCTGAGGAATACAGCGGCCATTCTCTGTTCAATCGGTATCAGGTCAATGATTATGCCTATATTACGATTGGCCAAGGCAATGAGCCAGATGTCCAGTCTGTGGTCTACAAACTCGATGAATCCAATACGAAAAACGCTCCGGATTCTGCCCTGTGCTATACCAAAAGCAACTCTTCTCTCACTCCAAAAAAAGATAAAGAGTTGTGTGGATTGGACGGAAAAGGGGTGTGCTTCAATGGTATCTGCGCGTATCCGGTTGGGGGGCTCGGGGTTGATGGCCAATTTGGCACAGAAGCGGGAAGTAATGATCTCTTGCCTGCTTCGTGCAAAGTATTTCCAGAAGCCACCGCGCCATATCCGTCTTTTTTTGCTGGTGTAAAAAAAGATCAATTTAACTCATTCAAATTGTTCGAAAAAGACATCATGAAAGGATTCGAGAAAGCGAATTTTTGCCAAGATGGCGATTGTTCATGCAATTATAAAAAAATCGTGTACGAAAATAGCAGAGTGGGCTATTGGAGCGGGAATCCTGTGGCGCCGACAGGCTTATGCCAGCCAAAGACAGGGGCTGTGATTGAAGATACGGAAGAAGTAGGGAAATCATGCACGAAAGACAGCGATTGTGGTAATAACAACAACCTTCTTCTTTGTATCGGCACAAAAGAAACCAGCAAGTCCACCAACATCGGCGTCACAGGCTATTGTTTGGAAAAAGATAAAAGCCGGCCGCTCGGGGTGGAGACCAATGACTTTGTCTGTCACAATTGGCTGCCGCTCGATGTGTCTGCCTCTGGGGTGGATGTGTATCACAATGATTCGAAGACAGGATTTACTATTGCGCTTGATACGCAAAATGAGAAATGGAACGGGGCATATTGTCTCAATGCGACCGGCAATGCCTATGATATTCCGAACACGAATCTCAACCAAATTATTACTGATTCTATTCCTGTTCCAGTCAATTGGTTATCCAACAGCGTGTATGCTCAATCGATCAGTGGCATTTCCGATCTTTTCAACGATCTTTTTTCTTTTGACAACAACATCCCACGACCTGTATGCAAAGTCTCATCAATTGCTCCGCAAGATCCCGTCTTATGCGAAATAAATGATAGCTGTAATTCGGCGGACTACTCTATTAATAAGAATTTTCCTACAGGATACGGTTTCGCAGCCTGTAACTTGGCGAATGATACCAAATCAGATCAAAGCGGACTGCATCTCTACGCGGCGATGCAAGAATTCGCGAAGGATAGGTTTGGGGATGGGGCTATAGTCTTGCGGACAGAAGCGGGAGACTATGTGAATAACTTTGGAACCGAATTTGTGAATATAAAAGATATTAATGGAAAGATCAACAGCTACCCATATACTCTTATTCCTTTTTCAGCGGAAAAGTATCTTAACGCTGGAAAGAATTCCGAAACAATGGGTATCTTGCCTCATCCGCCGCGAGAATCCCTGGAAGACAACAAAATAGTAGAGAAAGATTATTTACTATCTCCCACAAGTGAAGTGCAAACAAGCATGAAAGGAAATAAGGTGAATGTGTCTTACCTTTCTCCTGGGCCTTATCTGACACATGCAAAACTCGGTTCTGACCAAGAACCGTATGAAGGATTGATTCGGTCTCCTTTTGAGTGGGCATTGCGATATCAAGATGTGCGACGCATTTATTTCGTCCCGACTTTGTTTCCCGGAGGGGTAGACAACAATTATTTGCCATCGCTTCTTGCCGAAGATGTTTTTATTGATTTTGTTGAACTGGATACTGCGGGAAACGGAAAAGCGATAATCCGCGAAGCGAACACACTGTGTAGTAATTCGAATACTTCTCTTTCATATTGCACACAACAAGAATTAGCGGAAAATAAAAAAGCATTGACAGTAACATATTTGATTAACAACCCACAATCCAATTATTACGAGAATTTTGGTTTTGGAGACGGGTTTGATAGCGATAATTCTCAAACAATAGCGCGTCGGTATGTATTGGTATTTTATGGGCCGAACAACAAAAGCGAACTGCCATTGATTGCAAATTTTCCTAATCAGGTTTCAGAAAAAGCAATTCCACTTTCCAACATCTTCCCATCAGGAATCACAGATATGTTTTCTCCCGTGACGGATGGGAAGATTGACAAAAAATTATTTTGCCAAGATAATGATTCAAATCAGTCATTTATTGCCATTGGCCTTGATTTCAATGCCGACGGTGCATTTTTGGGATACATCACGCGTGCATGTATAGAAGCAGATGATAGCAAAAACGTATCAGTCAACTTCGCAGTGATCGCCGATGTCTTTCCTCGGTGCACATATTTGGTGTCTGCGGTCGGGGAAGATGAGTTTCAAAACAAAGCATGGACCAATCGGGTATGGAAAAAGAACAATGAAAAAGATGTGACGATAGCAAATGCTGTCACATTGTCCCCGTTTCCACAACATCCGTATGGCGGGCTGAACCAGGATTTTTGGAAATTCAACAAGGATACATGGAGCACGATTAAGGATTTTCATTTTCAAGATCCTGGTGTGGATGGGATGCCGTATATGTGTACAGGATCACCAGTAAAGGGGTATGAGGTGTCCTTCACTACTGTGTGTGAGAATCTCCTCAATGCATCAAGCAAAGAGACATACGATAGCGACAAACTATATAGCAAAAAAATTCAATATCAACTCACACCACCCGGAGCAGAGTCTTCTAATAATTCCACAGCGACCGAGCAAAACGCGGAACAGGCGCTCGCGCGGCTTTTCGTTGCCATGTATGCCAAAACAAAACAAGCGGGTAATTGGATAGGACAAGATATATTCAGCGATTGGAAAGACGCGAGCAGTAACGAGTTGGAAAAAGTGCCAATATCAGGTTTGGATTTTGCGAATCAAGAAAATCTGCGCGGTCTCCCACCCGCCATCTATTCCCTCAACCCGGCTCGATGTTTCCCTGAAAACCCAGGTCAGACCTGCACGCCTGGAGAAAAAAACAATTTCACCATCATCGGCAACAACAGCGCCAAGAATGGCACGCTCGAGGATTATGACAAAGATGGCACAGCAGACGAAGCCATCTTTGGCGGCGCTGAGCCGTATATGCACGTGGGAGTAGGATCCTTTTACGCGATCGCGAAATTTTTCGCCATCGCCGACGACAACCACATGCCGATCAAACGGATCATGATTGATTGGGATGATCCTATGACAGGATTTATCACCAACAAAAATCAATATGGCAGGTATGCCAATTACAAACCATATTGCGAAAGTACATCCGGGGACATCGGCCACTGCTGGAAGAAAAACACAAAACTTGTGCCGGATTTGATCACCTGTCAAGATTATGAAGACAAGATTGGGGAATGTCCGATCGGGAGCGGGGAAGAATGCGTAAAGCAAGCAAATCTTCCACCAGCTTCGAATCTTACCTTTGATACGCAATTTGATTCATTCAATACATCTCGATTCGGAGACGACCCAGCCCGCGCCTGCACCCCAAAACCATTTCTCGCGGACTACACCTACACCTGCACCACGCAAAATGCGGATGTCGCCTTTGGCACACTCACCAAAACGCAACAGAACCAAATCATATCGCTTCTGGGCCCTGGCAATGAACCCGAATCTGTCTGCGTCTACCGTCCACGGGTGCAAGTCTTTGATAATTGGGGATTTTGCAATGGATCGATCAATGCCGCTGAAAATCATCCGTGGCAGAAAGGCTGGCTTGCGCAAAAAAAATTAGAACAAACAGATAATTATACTGTGGAAGGGTTTGTGGTGGATGGGGATGGGATTTATGATGGGGGATTGGGTAAGTGCGATTCATCATTATTGGACAAAACAGAAGACCTACCATGGACCTACTATCAAGGACTGATCATTGTCGTCCCAAATGATTAGACAAACAAAAAAAGACTCGTCATCATTGCATGGGTCTTTTTTTGTTTTCAAGTTTCGGGAGAGGAGAGATTGCGATTGCAATACGTCTCCTCCCCCGGTTGCGGTGCGCCTCTCGAGTTGGTCATTCGGCTTCTGTCTCGGGGTTTGGAGCCTCGAGGCGATGGTAGATCTCGTCCCCCCAGGGTTTGTCGATCGTATCGCCTTCACTCGGCATGAAGACGAAGGTGCGAAGATTTCCATCTTCTGTGATCTCTATGCCGAAGAAGCCACCGGGGAGAGTACTTGACTCAATGATGAGCGGAAGTTCATCTGCGACAGGAATCTGCCAGTCGTAAAATACACCGCAACGATCCTGGTAGAGCTGCACGATGCCCTCGTCGCATCTGTCCACGATCTCGAGCGGAAAGATCGGGTCAGACTCGCACATCCAGAGACCGAACAATTGCGCGATCTCGTCTGTGCAAGTGAGTGGCGGCTCCTGGACCGGATCTGGTTCGTTGAACCCAGGATCAAGACAGTTGCCAGTCTCGCCGACCGTGACACATCCCTCGATCTCGCCGATCGGGGATCCCTCGTTGGCATTGGTCCCGCCGCTCGGAACTTCGTTCCCAGGATTGCCGGCCTCGTCTTCGCCGACGTTGTCGACAACCACGGGGTCGTCGTTCGTGGCCGCCTTCTCTTCGCAGGAAGAGAGGAGGATGGCCGAGAACACGAGAACGAGAACCAGAATCGCGTTCATCTTCTTCATGACACGCCTCCATGTGTGCATGTGTGAATGTCATGGTTAATGCGATTGCCCTTGGTCGCCTCTCGCAGAGGCAACAAATCGCATCATCCACGACATTCACCATGCATGTCATGCAGACAGTCAATATACAGACGCACCTCTATTGAAAAGAGCAAATATATCTGCATGTAGTAAACCACACAAATGTCAAAATGTCAAGTTGTCAAGTGAATAATCGGATAAACTGTGGATAACATTTTCTTGTCAATGACAATAATTTTGCTAGACTATTCTTATTACGCGATCGCGAAATTTTTCGCCATCGCCGACGACAACCACATGCCGATCAAACGGATCATGATTGATTGGGATGATCCTATGACAGGATTTATCACCAACAAAAATCAATATGGCAGGTATGCCAATTACAAACCATATTGCGAAAGTACATCCGGGGACATCGGCCACTGCTGGAAGAAAAACACAAAACTTGTGCCGGATTTGATCACCTGTCAAGATTATGAAGACAAGATTGGGGAATGTCCGATCGGGAGCGGGGAAGAATGCGTAAAGCAAGCAAATCTTCCACCAGCTTCGAATCTTACCTTTGATACGCAATTTGATTCATTCAATACATCTCGATTCGGAGACGACCCAGCCCGCGCCTGCACCCCAAAACCATTTCTCGCGGACTACACCTACACCTGCACCACGCAAAATGCGGATGTCGCCTTTGGCACACTCACCAAAACGCAACAGAACCAAATCATATCGCTTCTGGGCCCTGGCAATGAACCCGAATCTGTCTGCGTCTACCGTCCACGGGTGCAAGTCTTTGATAATTGGGGATTTTGCAATGGATCGATCAATGCCGCTGAAAATCATCCGTGGCAGAAAGGCTGGCTTGCGCAAAAAAAATTAGAACAAACAGATAATTATACTGTGGAAGGGTTTGTGGTGGATGGGGATGGGATTTATGATGGGGGATTGGGTAAGTGCGATTCATCATTATTGGACAAAACAGAAGACCTACCATGGACCTACTATCAAGGACTGATCATTGTCGTCCCAAATGATTAGACAAACAAAAAAAGACTCGTCATCATTGCATGGGTCTTTTTTTGTTTTCAAGTTTCGGGAGAGGAGAGATTGCGATTGCAATACGTCTCCTCCCCCGGTTGCGGTGCGCCTCTCGAGTTGGTCATTCGGCTTCTGTCTCGGGGTTTGGAGCCTCGAGGCGATGGTAGATCTCGTCCCCCCAGGGTTTGTCGATCGTATCGCCTTCACTCGGCATGAAGACGAAGGTGCGAAGATTTCCATCTTCTGTGATCTCTATGCCGAAGAAGCCACCGGGGAGAGTACTTGACTCAATGATGAGCGGAAGTTCATCTGCGACAGGAATCTGCCAGTCGTAAAATACACCGCAACGATCCTGGTAGAGCTGCACGATGCCCTCGTCGCATCTGTCCACGATCTCGAGCGGAAAGATCGGGTCAGACTCGCACATCCAGAGACCGAACAATTGCGCGATCTCGTCTGTGCAAGTGAGTGGCGGCTCCTGGACCGGATCTGGTTCGTTGAACCCAGGATCAAGACAGTTGCCAGTCTCGCCGACCGTGACACATCCCTCGATCTCGCCGATCGGGGATCCCTCGTTGGCATTGGTCCCGCCGCTCGGAACTTCGTTCCCAGGATTGCCGGCCTCGTCTTCGCCGACGTTGTCGACAACCACGGGGTCGTCGTTCGTGGCCGCCTTCTCTTCGCAGGAAGAGAGGAGGATGGCCGAGAACACGAGAACGAGAACCAGAATCGCGTTCATCTTCTTCATGACACGCCTCCATGTGTGCATGTGTGAATGTCATGGTTAATGCGATTGCCCTTGGTCGCCTCTCGCAGAGGCAACAAATCGCATCATCCACGACATTCACCATGCATGTCATGCAGACAGTCAATATACAGACGCACCTCTATTGAAAAGAGCAAATATATCTGCATGTAGTAAACCACACAAATGTCAAAATGTCAAGTTGTCAAGTGAATAATCGGATAAACTGTGGATAACATTTTCTTGTCAATGACAATAATTTTGCTAGACTATTCTTATCTTCTCTATTCTATCTGGACAAACTATATGTCAAAAACTAGACCGAACAAAAAAATATATTCAAAAGAACGCTTCATCAAGACCTTCATTGACGTCGCTTTTGAGAGTATGGCCATTGAGCAGGAAGTCCCCCTTAGCCGACGCGAAGCATATAAACGCTATCGCCAAGAAGCCATTGATCTCATTGCGGATGGTACGTATAAAAAGAGATGTACTCATCGTATACAACAATTTGACACCATCCTCTTCTCATGATATACCAAACATATATCTCTCCCTCTA
>CAYJXK010000011.1:0-23353 GCA_964374115.1 uncultured Gammaproteobacteria bacterium | reverse complement strand
GGTCTGCCCTGTTCGGATCAACTGGCAGATTGGGGCTGGGCACGGCGAAGAATACATGGCGCTGGGCATCGAGCCAGGCCGATGGGACGTGCTGAATTGAGATACACTTAACTCAATTAGAAAATTGAAATTGTTAATGCTCTCGGCTTCGCAATTCATTTTGCACCCGCCCATTCCGAGTCCGCCGCAACTCGCAAGAGCAAAGGTGGACCCAATGGAGAACATATGCACTATACCGACAGAGTCTACGGAAAAGTCGAGATGACCGAACCGGTTATGTTGGATTTGATTCACGCGCCGGCGCTCCAACGATTGAAAGATATTGATCAGGCCGGATATTCTGAAATCTATTTTCCCGGCAGTTCTCATTCACGTTTTGAACATTCGGTTGGCGTGTCCATTCTCCTCAAAAAGTATGGCGCGCCTCTGCCCGAACAAATCGCGGGATTAATCCACGATGTCTCTCATGCTGCTTTTTCTCATTGCATTGATTATGTGTTGAGCGAGGGATCAGAAAAAGAACAGACACATCAGGACGATATTTTTGACGCCTTTGTAAAAAAATCGGAAATACCAGAGATCCTCATCTCACATGGATTTGATCCCGAATATATTCTTGATCATACTCACTTCCCTCTCAAAGAAACAGAACTCCCTGACTTGTGCGCTGATAGGATCGATTATTCTCTCCGAGGCGCGTGCATGTACAAAGAAATAGAAAACGCAGACTATGTGCTTGACCATCTCACCGCAAAAGACGGACGGTGGATTTTCAAAAATTTTGAAAGCGCGAAAAAATATGCTGAACTCTTTCATAGTATCAATACCACTTATTATGCGGGGTTGCGTTCTGCCGTAATGTTTCAAACCCTCGGTGATTATTTGCGATACGCGCTTTCAAAAGCATACATTTCTGAAGCTGACTTGTATGCGACAGACAGGCATGTCCTCGAAAAAATTGAACCATACATCACCACCGATCCAGTTTGCTACGCCTTGTATACGCGCATGCATAATCCAAAGGGCGTGAAGAATGATCCAAATGATTATGACGCAAAAATTTTTTGCAAATCAAGAGTCGTTGATCCATGGTGTTTTGAGAAGGGAGAAATAAAACGAGTGTCTGAAATAGAAACAACGTGGAGAGATACTATGCGAGAGGAATCCAAGCCAAAAGAATATTTTTTGAAGTTTGACGTGTGACAGTGAGAACGGAATTTTTGGTGTGGGGGGGTTTACTCAAAACACTTTCTGGTATAGAATGAAGCGACGGTCTTCAAGTGGAAGGGTGGCAGAGTGGTTGAATGTACCGGTCTTGAAAACCGGAGTCGCTGAAAGGCGACCGTGGGTTCGAATCCCACCCCTTCCGCCAGAACAAAAACTCCCCTCACGGAGTTTTTTGTATATTGTTTTGATAACATCTCTATGATACCATAAACGATATATGTATCATTATATGAAAAAACTAAACATATTTTCATGTGGGTCATCGGCGCAATCGCTATCATCGGTATTGGTTTCTCTATTGTTTCTTCAAAAAGTGACCCTAAAAAATACGATGCATTCGCGCAATATCTCAAAGATAAAGGCGCGGTATTCTATAGCGCGTTCTGGTGCCCACATTGTCAGGATCAAAAAAAGCATTCGGAAAATCAAAAAAATTCCTTCCATATGTAGGATGCTCCACCGCGGATAGCAGAGGACAATTGCCGGCATGCTAGAAAAAAAATAGAGAGAGCCACCCCACATGGGAATTCGCGAATGGCGAAAGAATGACCGGCAAATTGTCCTTTCAGATCCTCTCCGAAAAAACGGGGTGTACTCTTCCAGAATAAAATATGCCGATTAAAACCATCAACTATATTCTGACTATTTTCACACTTCTCAGCCACATATTTCTTGTTGCTGGAAGCGCCTATCTCGTCGCATCACGCAAAAGAAGAGAAAAACCTTTCTCTTCTTTTGAAGACGCATGGAATGACACTGGCGTTTCTCGTCGCCCTTACCGCGACAGGGACCAGTCTCTTTTATTCTGAAATTGCTGGATTCACACCATGCGTATTGTGCTGGTGGCAAAGAATATATATGTATCCCCAAGTCATTCTTCTCGGGTTAGGGCTCCGGCGACAAGATAAACATATTATTGATTACGCGCTGGCGCTTGCGGGCATTGGCATGGCGATTGCCCTTTATCACACGTATATTTATTACGGTGGCACGACGCTGTTTCCCTGTGAAACTTTTGGTCTTGGCGCTTCGTGCACGCGGCGATATGTATGGGAATTCGGATACATCACCATTCCACTGATGTCTCTCACCAGTTTTCTTTTGCTCATTTTCTTTTTGGGAAATGCCAGGAGAAAGACTGCCTCTCGTCAAAACGTGGATAGCAACGTATGAACATGATAGAAACCACGCCCTTCAATCTCCTCGAAACACACATCGAAACGCCTCGGCTGGTATTACAGCCGGTATCGATCGAGTATCTCGATACTGTTTTTCACGAATTTACCGACGACATCACGCGCTACATGCATCCACGTACGCCAAAAGAAAAAAGTGAAACAAAAAAATTTATTCATTCAACGATTAAAAAGATGAAAAAAAATGAAGAGCTGGTCTGTGTTGTCCTTCATAAAACAACACAAGAATTTTTGGGCATTGTAGGGCTTCATCATATCAGCACCGCAACACCCGAGCTCGGTGTTTGGATGAAAAAATCCGCGCATGGACAACAGTATGGCAGAGAAGCGGTGACTGGAATCAAGGAGTGGGCTGATCAACAGGTGATATATGACCATCTTATCTATCCTGTCGCAACAGACAATATTGCAAGCCGAAAAATTCCTGAATCACTCGGAGGAAAAATTATGAAGGAATATACAAAAACAAACATGAGTGGAAACATGTTGCCCTTTGTGGAATATTGGATCTATCGATGATGCTATGATACAAAAACAAACAAAAAATCATATACAAAAAAAACTTGCCGCGCTCGCAAGCAAAAAACGCGCGATCATTTCAAAACGTTTCTTCAAAACAGGAAAAGGAGAATATAGCGAAGGAGATATGTTTATTGGGGTAGCAGTTCCGGATATTCGAAAACTGGCAAAAAAATACTTTCAAACCATTCATGACAAAGATCTCCTTTTCTTTCTTCACTCGCCTGTCCACGAAGAGCGGCTTCTCGCTCTTATTATTATGGTGTATCAATTTCAACAAGCAACGAGAATGAAAGATGAAAAAACACAAAAAAATCTTTTCGCCATGTATCTCAAAAATACCCGGTACGTCAACAATTGGGATTTGGTGGACACGAGCGCCGAGCATATTGTTGGGGCATTTTTGTGTCAAACATGCACATACCAAAGGAACGGCATTGTCCTGCTGTCAACACTTGCTCACTCCAAACATCTCTGGGAGCGTCGCATTGCTATTGTCGCGACATTTCACTCTATCAAAGAAGGACAATGGAAACCCACATTGCGCATTGCACGTATGCTCCTTCGTGATCATCACGACCTTATTCACAAAGCGACCGGCTGGATGCTTCGGGAAGTGGGGAAAAACGCCGGGGTCATGGCGCTTGAATCATTTTTGATACGGCACAAAAAATCTATGCCCCGCACCATGCTTCAGTACGCGATCGAACGATTACCAAAACGTCGGCAAATATTTTGGAAAAAATAAACCGCTCCATATGGAAAATGACATACAGAACGACTGGAAAAACAAACTCACGCCTGAGTCGTATCATATCCTCCGCGAAAAAGGAACCGAACCTGCATTCACAGGAGCATATTACAAAACAAAAGATTCTGGCATGTATGTCTGCGTTGCCTGCGGCAATGAGGTATTTTCTTCAGATACCAAATACGATTCAGGAAGCGGCTGGCCGAGTTTTTACGCGCCACATTCCAAAGACGCGGTAGTCAAAGAAACTGATACAAACCACGGGATGGAGCGGATCGAGATCACCTGCGCGCGCTGTGGAGGACATCTCAGTCATGTGTTTCCTGATGGCCCAAAACCGACCGGTGAGCGGTATTGCATCAATTCTGCTGCGTTGAAATTGAAAAAGAATTAAAACTTTCGCGTTTGCCTCTCAAAAAGGCATTCACACATCTTTTTTCTGAGTGAAGACTGTGTGAGCGAGGTGATACGCCTGTTTCGGATGTGTGCGGTTGCAGGGCGTATCGCCGATCCTCAAGGACGCGAGTTTCTCTCAGCGAGAAAATAGAGAGGTGAACGCCGATGACAAACGAGAAAATGCTAAGAATATATGAATCAGAACATACGCAAAACTTCTGTCTGGTTTGACACCGTCGGAGACACACGTCGCTATCCTATGCTTGAAGGCCAAAGGACAGCTGACATCGTCGTCATTGGCGGAGGAATCGTCGGAATCACTGCCGTCTGTCATCTCGTCCGCGAAGGAAAAAAAGTGATTCTTCTGGAAAAAAATCATATCGGAACTGGCGACTCTGGACTCACCACTGGATTCATCACGCGCCCCATTGAGGCAAGCGTATCCGACCTCGAATCCCGATATGGGCTTTCTTTTATCCAGCGCATTTTTAAAGGAGCGGCTGAGATACAAACGCATATCATTGACAAAATAAAAGAAGAATCAATTGATTGTGATTTTTTACCCTGTGATTCTTGGTATGGATCATATGGAGCAGGCGATGCCGTGCTCAAAGAAGAATGGAAACATATCCAAACTGCGGACATTCACGCAACGTGGGAGACGAACGCGGATATCACAAGCACTCCATTTGTCGAAGCAATTCGATTTTCAAATGAAGGAAAATTTCATTTACGAAAATATTTGTTTGAACTTCTCAAACGAATGCCAAAAGATCATACCGACATATTCGAAGAATCAGAAGTCACTGAGATTATTAGTAGAGAAGAGGGTGTGAGAGTAGAAACGGAGAATGGAACAATCACAGCAAAAAGCGCGATCGTCGCAATCGGCCACCCTGGCCTTTTGTTTCCCGAACTCCAATCACTGGTACAACAAAAAATTACTTCTGTGATTGGTCTCGAAGTCCAAAATCCCCCGATCAAAAATGACATATATTGGGACACATTTGAGCCATACTTTTATTATCGCATGGTCGGGGATGACACACTCATTCTTGGCGGTTGCGATATGGATGTCGCGGATGTATCGTCACAAAAACCATTTGACACACTCATGAGATTTGCGCAAAAACACTTCGGCGGTGGACAAAAAATCACGCACGAATGGTCTGGCAGTATCTTTGTCACCGACGATCATGTGCCCTATGTCTTTGAACACCCCCATTGCCGGAATGTATTTATCGGCACTGGCTGGGGCGGCACAGGAATTGTGTTCGGCAGTTTCGCCGCACACATTCTTGCTGATTTGGCTCTTGGCCATGGCAATCCATATGCCTCGTTGTTTGCCTTATCTCGAACAGGACGCGTGATCGAAAAGCCGTTAGTAAAAAAAGAAGTAAAATCAAATGTGAGACAATTCGTTCCCGTTGAGAAAATCTCTGATACCAAAAAAACTGTTTCATGCCACAACGTGAATGGAAAAAAGATAGCCCTCTTTTCACTGCGCGACACCTGGTATGCGATTGATAACACATGCACTCACGCCGGAGGATCGCTCTGTGATGGAACATTTGAAGACGGAGTCGTCCAATGCCCGCTTCATGGAGCGAAATTCGATGTCACCACCGGCGCTGTCGTCGCGCCACCGGCTGTGCGAGAAGTACGCACATATAAAACACGCGTCGTGAACGGTGTCCTCGAGGTTGAAATAGACAGTGAATCACGGGAAGATGGAACAACGAAAAAACGGAGAGAAGAAACAATAAAAAAAGAACGGCGCGCGCGACACCACCTTCTCTACTTGTTCTCTCTTGGCGCACTTGTATTCTGGTTTACCCAATTCGGACTTCAATTTTTCTGGCTCACCAAAGATGAACTCGGTGGATCACTGGTCCGAAGTTTCGCGCTTACTGGCGCCACGCTCATTGGCGCCGCTCTCTTTTCAAGCGCGATGTTCAAGTGGTTCCCCAAAACAGCGCGGCACTGGCGCATTCGAAGATATCTTGGCGTCTCTGGATTTATTTTTATTAGTTTCCATGTTCTTGCTGTCTTGAAATATCTTTTCAACTTTGACGTGAACGGCGCGTATTATTCGTTCAATCCATTCGAGAATCCCATCATCTTTGGTTCGATCGCGTTTCCTATTCTCTTTGTGATGGCGGCGACTTCGACCGATTGGGCAGTGGACAAACTCACGCCAAAACGATGGAAATTTATTCATCGCTTTATTTATATCGCGTACGCGAGCGCCATCTTTCATTTTATTTTAATCAATCCTGAACTTCTGAAAAATCCTCCTGGAATTCTTTTGCTTGTCATCACCAGTCTTGCCGTTCTCGGACAATTGTATTGGTATATTCACACCGCTTTCTCAAGAAAATTCAAAAATAGAGGGACATATGTCGGACTTCTCATCATTATTGCGATAGCATGGACAGGATGGCACGCATTCAAAATAAAATTCATGCCGACCGTCTCAGACATGCCGCTCCTTGATGAGGAATCACTTGACGCATCTATTGAAAACATGAAAGCTTTCATGAAAGAATATCCGAAAAATTCTGATATCTTGGAAACACCCTTCCTTTCTGACGCCTCATTTAATGGAAAAGTCTTGCAACAAGGCTCATTCCAAAATATCAATTACATGAGTACGGGCGGCGTCTCCTTGCAAGAAAAAGATGGCGGTTATGTGATTGTCTTTGACGATAATTTTGAAACACCAAAAGGCCCTGATCTCCAAGTCTATCTTACTCCCAATGTTCTTCCCACAGAACGGGAAGATATCCGCCGTGGAATTCCTCTCGGCAAACTCAAAAGTACCACAGGCAAGCAAATATATCCCATCCCGCAAGGAACTCCTATTGATGCTTTTCACTCAGTCACAATTCATTGTAAAGCATTCAACGTGCCGTGGAGCTACGCACCGCTTCAAAAATAGCGTCACAAACAAAAAATCTCTTCGTTCCCTCTTGACAGAGGCCCAAACTTCGAGGCCAACACGCCAACTGGCATTTCTCGGACATTTTGAAGTGGCGACACAACCCTTTGTGCTAGGCTTCGCCGACCCACAAGGCAAAGGTTCCCATTCGGTGTCTCGGGAATGCCAGGATATTATGGCGTATTATTCCACTGCAATATGCGGCATACCCTCGTCAGACAATTCACCTCACGGCCAACCGGAATATGTGTCTATCTCATTCGCGCGATCAAACTCCGCATCTTTCTCGCACGGTTCGCAAAAATCAAACGCCAGCAGGCATACCAGTACATAAAAAATCGTGATGAAAGAATACGCGCAGCCGGTCTTTCGAGCTAAAAAATAACATCCGCAAAAAACAAGCGATAGCCAGCCGCTTGTTTTTTATTTCCATGATATACTTTCGGCAGACACAATCTATGTCTCATACCATACCCTCCATCAAAAATCGAAAACAGCGTGTCTACATTGTTCTTCGCATGCTCAAACGCCTATTTCCTGAAGCGAAGCCTGCGCTGCATTTTTCGCATCCATGGGAAGCGCTGGTCGCAGTCATGCTCTCCGCGCAGACGACAGACAAACAAGTGAACAAAATAACAGAAAAATTATTCAAAAAATATCGAACCCCCGATGCATACGCCCGAACGAAGATCGATATATTTGCAAAAGACATTTCATCTATTGGGCTATACCGAAGAAAGGCAAAAAACATTATTGCCTCTGCGAACATAATCAAAAATCAGTGGGGAGGAAAACTTCCTAAAACAATGGAGGAAATGCTTACGCTTCCGGGCGTTGGAAGAAAAACAGCCAATGTGGTCCTTGGTATTGTTTATGGAATCCACAGCGGAATCGCGGTTGATACTCATGTCGCAAGACTGAGCAAAAAATTCGGTCTCACGATACACACAGACCCAAAAAAAATTGAACGAGATCTTGTGGCAATCATCCCGAAAAAAGAATGGCCGCTATTTACGCTTCGAATGATTGAATATGGAAGAGTGTATTCGCCGGCGAGAAAGGTACATGACAAGGACGACTCGATTTCAAGGGCATTCCGGCGATCATTACCTTGATTCCTTATTCTCCTCTATGCTATAGTGCGCTCGCTCTGTATAAAACGCCGCGGTGGTGGAACGGTAGACACAGGAGACTTAAAATCTCCAGACCGCAAGGTCGTGTGGGTTCGATTCCCGCCCGCGGCACCAAACACTATCCCTCTTTCCCCAATTCATGTTCGTAATAATGATCGTACATGGCCATGACCGAGAGATAGAGCGCCGCGATCACAGGCCCGATCACAAATCCAGAAATACCAAACAGAATAATCCCGCCAAGGGTCGCGAAAAAAGCGATGAGGGGATGCATCTGAATATCACGCCCGATGAGCCGAGGGCGCAAGATATTGTCAATCACACTGATCACGCCAACGCCGACCGAGAGAATAATAATTCCCTCAGTGACATTGCCAAGCGCGATCATAACCAAAGCCCCTGGAAGCCAAATGATAGACGGCCCAACGGCTGGAATAATGGCGAATGATGTCATGATCACTCCCCATACTAGCGCGCCCTCGATCCCCACTGCCCAAAAGAGGAGCCCCCCGAGCACCCCTTGGATACCGCCAACAATGAGCGTTCCTTTGAGTGTGGCTCGAGCAGTCGAAGTAAATCGACCGTAGAGCATTTTTTCATATTGGTCGCCAAGTGGCGACAGATGCATGAGACGCCGGAGCAATCGCGGACCGTCTTTAAGGAAATAAAAAAGAGAATAAAACATCACAAAGAGCAAAAAGATAAATCGCAGGGTATTTTGTGTGATATCTTTGAGGCTGGAAAGAAGAAAATAGTTTACCTGCTTGGCGATGTTTGGGCCATAGGTCGTAAGTTGTGTTTTGATAAAACCCAGATATGGCCCGAACATTGTGTGTTCTAATCGCGATGACAACGCGCCAGAATCTCGAAGATTGCTGAGCTCAGATACCCTCTGATAGAATCCAATAGATCCATGGATCACAAGCGTGGAAACCAAAATGAGTGGCAAGATAATGGTAACGATGACGACAATAAGAGTCAGCCCCGCGCTCACGGCAGGAAGACGGAGATATCTGAGAAACAACTTGTACACCGGATAAAACATAATCGCGACGACAGACGCCCAAAAAATCGGATACAAAAATGGCCGGAGCACATAGAGCATCGCGATCGAGAGCATGAGGATGAGGGAGAAGAAAAAAATAGTGCGCACGCGAGAGAAATGGAGTTTGTCTTGCATAGAATTGCGGTAAAAAAATGTTACAATGACTTACGCGTTGCTATCGGCGTTCACCTCTTTGAGAGGCAAACGCGAAAGTTACTGACTCTTAACACGTACCTTAACGAATACACGGTATGATTTTGAGTCAGATTCGAAGCCCTGGAGCCGTAAAAAACGCAGGTGTATCCGTAGATACAGTGAGGATTTTTTATGGTGAAGGGCGAGAAGGTGACCAAAATCATAGGTTGTAGTGTTGAGGTACGTGTTAAGAGTCAGTAACTACCTTATCGAGGGATTTTGCGTTTTTTTTCTGTAAAAATTTTTCGGATAACGGTGTCAATTTCTACCTCATTGATCAAGATATCGTCAACGGGAAACTTCGTGAGTATTTTTGCAGCAACTTTTTTCGATTCGGCTTTGGTCACCTCAAGCACCGCTCGTTTGGTTGTATGTTCTCGCAACCGTCCAAGAGAATTCAACTTCTGTGCAGTCACCTCTTCGGTAAAAGTGATTTCCAAAACTTTGTGATCAATATATTGGTCAAGCAGCGCCTGAAGCCCTCCGTCGTAGATCAATTCTCCATGATTAATGATAATCACGCGTTGGGAGAGCGCTTCGACATCCTCCATGTAGTGTGAGGTAAGGACAATGGTTATCTTTTTTTGTTTGTTATATTTCTTGAGGAATTCTCGAATGTTGTTCTGCGATACCACATCGAGTCCAATCGTCGGTTCATCGAGAAAAAGGACTTTTGGAGAATGAAGAAGCGCTGCCACAAGCTCGCACTTCATGCGCTCACCAAGCGAAAGTTTGCGCACCTGCACATCAAGAAGATGTGTAATATCAAGAAGGGTCGTGAGCTCATCAAGTGTTTGTTTGAATTGTCTGTCTGGCACTTCGTAAATTTCTTTGTTCAAAATAAAACTTTCCATCGCAGGCAGATCCCACCAGAGTTGATTTTTCTGCCCCATCACAATCGCGAACTGTTTCTGAAATTCTTTTTGCCGTTTCCACGGCGTATACCCAAGCACCTTCGCCTCTCCACTTGTGGGATACAAAATGCCAGAGAGCATTTTGAGGGTCGTGGTTTTCCCGGCGCCATTGGGTCCCAGAAACCCCACCAGTTCTCCTTCTTCAATAGAAAAAGAAATATCGTTCACTGCGTGCGTAAACAATTTTTCACGATGAAACAGACTCTTCACTGAATTCCAGAGTCCTGGCTGTTTACGATAGTATTCATAGGTTTTGGAAAGATTTTTTACTTCGACGATGGGCATATGAGGAATCAACATTTATCTTATTATACCATGTCTTTCATAAAACACCACTCAAAAAGAAAAGGCGAAAGGGTTGGCAAACGAAAAGTGCATTATACAACACACCTCGACCGCATTTACACAAAATTTAGCTCGACGCGCTCGAATAATTCTGTATCGCTTTTTTCCAAAACAATCGTGATCCCGCAAGAAAAAACCCGGCGACAACGAATGATCCACCAACCAAAAACCACGACGGTTCACCCTTCAAGACTTCTGCCGGGACAGTACCCATGAATGCAAGAGGGAAAATCGTGTGGATGATAATACGAATGGGTTTGGGGAAAATCGATGGCGGAAACCGGCCGAATTCCCATAGCGTATTCATAATATCTTTGAGATTTTCAAGTTTTTGTTTCCAAAAATTGATTGTCATAAGGATTGTTTTGAGCGACAACCACATGATATTCGCGTTCACAAGAAGAAGAATATACAGAGGCAACATCTTCCATTGAATGGTAACGTCGTACGAAGAGAGTGCGATCATATATGGAACGAGTGTCGCCGGAACATACAAGAAGCCCGTAAAATCTGGACGGCCAAATAGAGACAAAAATTGTGAATCAATCGGCTTCGTAATAACAACATCAAAAAATCCCAAACGAATATTTGACTCAAGCGATTCGATATAATTGCCAATGATGTTGCCCACGTTAATACCAATCTCAAGACTAATAAGAATGAGGATCATCTCTCCCTTACTCCATCCATTAAAATCCCCCGTGTGCAAAAAAAGAAGCTCCAAGATCGCGATCGAAACAAATGACCACCCGACTCCGACTAATATTCTCATAACCACATCTGCACGATACGCAAACATATAGGAGAGAGAGTTCCCCATGATGGCACGCAATACTCGCATATATTGTTTCATATGGTTACATCCCTACTCCTTCAAATCGTCGTACACCTCTTTTCCACATAATAATATTGAGCCCAAACAGCACAATCACCCAAAAACCACCGACAAAACACCAGCGCACGAGCTCAGAAGAAGAAATGGTCCCCAAAAGGACTTGCAGAGGAACCATAATAATAAGAGGAAAGGGAGTCAGCTCGAGCAAGCGCTCGACTGCCCCAGGAAAAAAACTTAAGGGGGCTACAGCGCCGCTGACAAAATAAGAAAACATCCACCAAAAATGCTTGACCCATTCTCCTTGCGTGGTCCAAAACGACACCATGCCGAGAATGTTTGCGAGTATTCCAGTAAGAAGAAGCGAGAGCGCAGAAATAGGAAGAAGCCAGAGAAGATACCAACCCACATGAGGGAGACGAATAAAATCACGAAGCAACGGATACACAAGAACCATTAAAAAAAGAAGTATGCCAAGTTGAAATATTTTGTATCCTTGCTCCTGAACCATGCGATAGACAAGATATGGAATCGGTCGTACGAGATGTGCCGCGAGGAATCCTTCTTTGATTTCTCGCTGAATCTCTTCATTATGATAATGCGCCGTCAATCTGCTCATGAAAGGCATGAAGAAAAAATATGATACAATCATGACCCGATCAAATCCTCCAATCGAATCTTTGGCTCCATACACCGTGAGCCACGCGAATGGAAGCACGGTAATCCAAATCATATCAACAAACAGCCACACCACAAACCGCGCTCGATACATAAGCGATTCAACCATGGCGATGCGGAAAATAGAGAGATATTTATGCATATTAGCTTGATGCGCTCGAATATGCGCGAAGTGCTTTCTTCCAAAATACAAGAGACACACCTAGGAATCCGCAAGCTATAAGCACGGCGATCATTCCATGGATATATCCAAGCTCGCCAAGAAGCGCTTTCGTGGGATATGAGACAACCACAATGATTGGGATGACATAGGTAAAAAGAAATTGAAGACTTCCAGGCAACATATCCGGAGGAAATCGGCCAATCGTCATGCCTTCACGATACAACCATATCACATGTTCGCTTTCCTCAGTCCAAATGGCAATCGATGCTGTGAAAATATGAATGCCCAATATAATGACGAGCCCAAGAACAATGTAAGCAAAATACCAAAAAAAAGACCCTGCAGACAGCGCATACGGCAGTTGCATCACGACGTACACCAGGCACCCCATGATTGGAAAAAGAAACACGAAATCAAGTATATCAATAAGTCGCGACAGGATAAAAAACAGGGGGTTCACAGGTTTCGCAAGCACGAAATCAAAATTCCCTTTTCGCACATCGCTGGTAAAAAGATAAATGCCACGAAAAAAAATTTGCGCCAACACATCCACAAAATTGAACGTAAGAAAAAACAAGAGCACTTCCTGTTTGGTGTATCCGACAAATGAGGGAGTAAACCGAAAAACCGACGTGATAAACAACCAAAAAAATCCAAATCGCATGAGTTTCCCTGTGAGATAAGAAAAAGAATCAATGCGATTACTCGCAAAACTGCCAAATGAGCAAGAGACAAGTTGTCGCCAGACTTTTATGTGCTTCATATCCCTTCTCCACTATATTTCTCCAATCCTTGCCTCCAAATGAATACGCACAAGAGTACGCTCACACCAATCCACATAAGTTGAAGCAACACTCCTCGCCCTTCTTCTATTTTTCCGAGTAGTATCATAAGTGGAGTATAGATAAGGTACATAAATGGGAGAAAACTCAAAAATGAAAAAAATAATTGTCCCACAATATGGAGTGGGAAATACGCGCCTGACGCGAATTCGAGAAACCACTCAAAAAGAAACCTCGGCCCCATGGCTTCGCGCGACCAGAACGCGAGGAGACTGAACGCATAGCTTAGGAGATAGTAGAGGAAATGAGCGAGGATGATGGATAGGAATACCATTCCGCTTTGGAAGGATAGGGAGGAGAAAAGATTGAGATGAAGGACAAAACCGAGAATAATAATTTCTATGATGGCTGTGAAAGTGAGAATCAATCGCTCCGCCAATTCGCAGAAATAAAAAAACCAAAAATGATTCACGGGGCGAACGAGATAGAGCGAAAAAGTTCCATTATTAATCTCTTGCGCAATACGCCTTGATTGACTCCCAAAGACGATCGAACGTAAGAGATGCGCGCCGAATACATACAAGAGTAAATCGTCCTGAGTAAAATCCGCGAATCTCTGAGTGGCGTGCGTGAGCGCCATCCATACATAATACAAAAGAAGCAAAATGAAGATGTTGCGGATCCTGCCCATGAAAAAATTGAAACGATAGACGAGCTGTTCCGAACAGGCGATGCGAAATGCTGACACATATTTCCGTTTCATACACTTCTGGCGAAAAACCCATATCGATGGCCATCGGGATGGACGCGATAGTGGTGCCGTAGCATAGCAACTGGTCACCTCCACGGTGAGCCCCTCACCCTCGATCCCTAAGAGTAATCCTAGGGGGGGATTTTTGATTCACTTCATTTGTCCACCACAGATTTGGTTACGATCCAATCACCTCCACCGACCCCAAGAAGTCCAAGTATTGCCCCGAGCAGTGCGATCGGAAGCAATGCGCTCGCGAATGGCTGTTTGGTATGCACCACAAGGAGCGCTACGATCATAATAATGGCGAGGAGCTTTGCCGCGACCCGCGTAAAGACGCCAAAAATGACCGCGAGTCCGCCAACAAATTCGACGAGCGCCACGAGCCATGCAAAAAATACTGCCATGGGGAATCCCATTGTGTCAAACATGGAGATCGTGCCTTCCATGCCAGAGAGTTTCCCCCACCCTTGGTAGACAAATGCGATACCGACACCCAAGCGAAGGGCGAGAAGTCCTATATTTTTTTTGTTCCTCCCCAAACTATTATTATTCATATGAATAGAGACAAAAAAACTATTGGCTATGAACGAACTCATAGCAAGTATATCATCACTTCTTCCTCTTTTCCATACTCAATGTATGCCGAGACCCAAAACTGTGCAGCGTCCAATCAATCACGATGCGTAATTTCCGAATAACTCCTGGTATGAAGATCAGATACGCTGTCCGCCGCAACCACCACGCGAACCAACCAAAAAAAATGATCGGGCCAATCACGGCCGCGCCGTACCAATCGCCGATTGGAATCAAATTTCCCATTGATCGAAATACAAACGGCTTCATCTTTTTGTCTCTCCCTCGGATCGAGGCCACAATGTGGCGCGCCACATATTGTCCTTCTTTGTACGCTGCTTCTCCGAGCTGTGGGACAGGAATCGTTTGATGAGGATTGAAGATACGCGCCACATCACCGACCCCATAAAGCGACGGATATGCGTCATGATGAAGATGCTGCGTGAGAGGGATGCGTCCATCCATGCACTCTTTTTCAGAAAGGACACAGTGAGCGGTATCCAAAAAACCGGCAGTCCAAATAGCGATATCATTTTTAATTTTCGTTCCATCGCTAAGATCGACAGACTCTTCAGTCACTCCTTTTGCCCTCGCGTTGAAATGGATATGCACTCCAAGCCATTTCAAGCGCTCTGTCACGCGCTTCTGGACTTTGGCAGGCAATTGCGGCAAAATCGTGGCGCCGGAGTGCACGAGATGGATATCAATCTTTTTTTCTCCATACAATCGTTCCCCTTCATCACGAGCAAAATCTGCGAATTGCCCCGTGAGCTCCACACCGGTCCACCCGCCACCCACGATCACGAGTGATACGCGTTTCTGTCGCGGATGTTCGAGCGCTTGCAAAAAATCATTGTGCAATTGCATGGCATCGGGGAGTGTGCGCACTGTGTATGTATGTTCTCGAGCGCCGGGCACATCAAAAAAATTTACTTCACTCCCGAGCGCCACCACACAATAGGCATACACGATGATTCCTTCGCTCGTGCGTACCTCTTTTTTCTTCGGATCAATGTGCTGCACCCGCGCTTTTATATATTGATGCGGCGTGCAGCAGAGAAGATCTCGAAGCGCGATTGCCGCATGATGTGGCTCAATCGAGCCCACTGCTACTTCATGCAACATGGGAACAAATGTAAAATAATTATTCTGATCAATGATGGTGATCGTTTTTTTGATATGATATCGTTTCAATAATCTCGAGAGAGTACGAAACGTGGCATATCCACCAATGCCAGCGCCGAGAATGAGAATATCAGTTGTGATCTTTTTTCCCATACATAATCCAGGGTATCAAAAAATCGACTATTCGTCGATATACAAGGGGTGATCCACGGGTGGGATCGAAGTGTACTCAACCAGGTATAGCGCCCCAATTGAAAAAAGAAACGCATTGGGAGCACTCGTCCCACCCGAGAGCAGATGACCTATCTGCAGAGGAAACCGGACGCATCAAAAGACGCCCGGCACTTGTGTCGTTCTGTCCCGATTAAATCAGGAGAGAACGGCCAGTCTTTCTATTTCCCAGTGAATGCCATCGTAGGCGTCTCGCGGGGAAAGAGTGGAACCTATTGTCCACGACTGCTATACACAAAGCGATTATCACGATAAACCCAAAGGCCTACCGAAAAAAAATCTGCTTGTGCGCAGTCTAGAAAGTGTAACGATAAGTATATATCATAAAGAAAATATTTCAAAACGTCCGCAAGATGAGTTATCCACAAAAAACATTTTCTTGCTTTCTACCCTTCCAATCAGTACACTATTATATATGCTCCTCTTCCTCCACGGTCCCGACACATTCCGAAGTCGTCTGCATCTCAAGAAAATGATAAAAAAATTCAAAATAGACCGCGACCCCGAAGGGCTGAACGTGTGCCGTCTTGATTGTGAAAAACAAACGCCAGATACTATTCTTGGAGAAATGCTCGCGTCCCCATTTCTTGCGGAGCGCCGCATGGTGATTCTCGAAAATTTTCTTTCATCGAAACAGAAAGAATTGCAAAAAAAAGTGCTCGTACGAATCGAAGAACATCGCCTTCCATCATCGAATGTTTATGTCTTTTTCGAAGACAAAGACGAATGGAAGACCAAAGAAGCCAAAGCGCTCGCTGAACGGCTTTCGCGAGAAAAATTTGCTCAACAGTTTTCTCTTTTGACTGGAGCCAAACTCCAAAAATGGATCGCCACGGAGGTAAAAGAGCGCGGTGGCACCATGGAACACGACGCTATTCTTTTCCTTGCCGAACACACTGCCGGCGATATGTGGCGCGTGAGTACCACGATGGATCAACTGATTGCGTATGTATCCCTTCCCTCCTCTCGATCTATCACTCGCGCTGATGTCACGCTTTTTCTCGAAGAAACATTCAGCGATAATATTTTTACGCTCGTCGAAGCAATTGTGGGAAAACAACCGAAACAAGCATTTGGTATGATCGGAGAACAATATCGCAAAGGCGAAGACGCGCGCTACATATTTGCCATGCTTATGCGCCAATGCCGCATTCTGTTGCAACTACGGGATCTTTTTGAAAGAGAAGACACTGCCTCGAATGATCTTTTGGCGAAAAAACTTCATCTTCATCCGTTCGTGGTGAGGAAATCATTGCCGTTTGTAAAACGCTACACCCACATGGAAATCCAATTCATGTATGACGCGCTTCTCACGTTTGATATCCAAACAAAAACTGGTCAAGGCGACCAGTCGGTGTTGTTTGATGTGTTTGTGGCAAAATGGTGCGCCACATAAAGACGATTTGTACTGAAATCCTACGCGTGCTTCAGCGCCCCATGCGCTTGTTTCATGAGTCGTGAGAGCTTACGTGATGCGGTGTTCTTTTTCATCACGCCACGTTTGGCGGCTTTATCGAGCTTCTTCTGCGCAAGCCGCAAAAGCTCTCCCGCGTCTTGCTTCGCTACGATTGCTTTTCTCACATTCTTCACTGCCTCTCGATAAGCCCCGCGTACGGTCGCGTTCAATGCGGCTCTTTTTTTAATTTTACGTAATTCTTTTTTAGCGCTTTGTTTGTTGGGCATATACAGTTCTTAACCAATAGCCGATAGTTCATAGAACGAAACGAGGGGCTGCTGGCAAAATGATACGGTGATCAGATGATATATAACTTGTAGCGAGTTCCGTGTCTCATACGCTCTCCCAAGCGCCATTCAGTCACTTTTTCTTTGCCTACAACTCTGTGGGCCATATCTCACCGTATGGCGGGGTCGAGAGCGGGTTTTGGAGGCAAAGAAAAAGTGATGGGATGGCGCGAGAGGAAAAAACCTAGCTCATGAGTTCATAGTGAAAATAGTGTACCAGCATAGCCTAAACATGTCAACTCCGAAAGTATTTTTGCCCCTTCAGCTTCTCCGGCAACAGATCATCGACCGTATATTTCTCATATCCTTTGCCATAATCAAGCTCTTCCATGAGTTTGGTGACAGGATTGCGAATGTGCAAAGGAATGGAAAGGTTGCCAAATTTTTTTACATCTTTCATAGCCGCTTCCAGTCCTTCATAGCTCGACCGATTTTTTTTACATTGACATAAATACACGACGCCGTGGGCGAGATTGATCGCGCCTTCGGGCAGTCTCACAGTCTCGACTGCGCGAAACACTGCGTTTGCGACGACAAGCGCTGTCGGCTGCGCGACTCCAATATCTTCACTCGCGAAAATCACCATGCGACGCGCGATAAAAAGTGGATCTTCTCCCGCTTCGATCATGCGCGCGAGATAATAGAGCGCGGCATCAGGCTGAGACGCGCGCATGGATTTGATAAATGCGCTGATCGTGTTGTAATGTTCCTCGCCTTTTTTATCATAGCGCAGATGCTTGGATTGCAATGCATTTTGCAAATTTTCAACCGTCACCTTATCATACAATTCATGCGCCTGCTCAATAATGCTAATCGCTTGCCGCGCATCACCGTTGGCAAACGCAATGACCCATTCAATTGCGCCTTCATCAAGTATTATTCCGGTGCGCGCGATAATTTTTTTCATCTCGTGACTCGAAAATTCAGAAAGCACAAACACTCGACAGCGCGACAGAAGCGCCGCGATCACTTCGAAACTTGGATTTTCTGTTGTCGCACCAATGAACGTAATTTCTCCACTTTCAACAAATGGAAGAAGGTAATCTTGTTGGGCTTTGTTGAATCGATGGATTTCATCGAGAAATAAGACTTTTGGTTTCTGAATCTCCGTCTGAATAATTTTCGTCACATCTTCTTTTTTCGCCGAAACCGCAGAAAGTTCAAATAATTTTGCATCCAAACTTTTTGCATAAATTTTCGCCAGTGTTGTTTTTCCCACTCCTGGCGGACCCCAGAGAATAAACGAAAACAATTGCCCTTTCTCGATGGCAACGCGTAGTGGTTTTCCTAGACCCACCAGATGAACTTGTCCTATGAATTCACCGAGTGTTTGGGGACGAATTGTCGTGGCAAGCGGAGGCATACTATTTGACACAGTTATAAAAAACTGATGTACTCCTCCCGGAGGTGTCCATTATGGCTCAAAGAGATGAAAGTTTTCTCGAGACATTCGACTGTCCTTGTTGCAACACGCCCTACACTCTCTGTGTGACCATGCACCTGGGAGAGGGACGTCGGATTGATGAGACAGGGAGTATTTTCATCCCCTACATCTACGACTCGGTGCGGACCGCGGAGGGCGTGTCACTTTCTATGTCTATCTGCGGATCATGTTCCATGCCCTGTTGCCCCAGGTGCGAGTATATCTGTGGCGAAGGAGCGTGCGTGTGTACGCGTTGTACCACGTACCCGGACTGCGCGCATACGGGCTGAAGGAGGTGCCAATGAGCAGTCATGACCCAAAAGACGAACTGCGTGAACGCCTTACTCGTTTCTCTCACCTCGTGCGAATGATCAGGATCAACTGGAGTGGTTCGGACGGCGGATCTCGGATGGAGGTGAAACTTCTCGACATGAGGGGCATGATCGTCGACCAGTGGAACGACTGGATGATCTTGGGGGGACCACACAACCCCAGCGCAAAGATCATCGGAGACATCGCGCAAGAAGTGCTCACGGAAAAATCCATCGCGATTGTCGAAGTGGGAACATACTTCCTCACTCTCGATGTGCGTGGATAGCCACAACTGCAGACCTTGCCGCGCGCCAGCCAGCAAGGTCTGCTTCATTCGATATCTGCTTCCAGTCTCGGCCGCTCAACCAACAATGGCTCAATCGCTCGTTCGCCCTCGGTAATCCGTACCACATCTTTATCAATTTTCCCCAATTCTTTGTACGCGATATTATAATGATTCACCGACGTACCCAAACTCCCACCCAGTTTTTTCATATAGTCTTCGTACGCGGTAATGTGGCGGCCAAGCTGTTCCACATTTTTGCGAATCATTTTTGTGCCTTCTTCAATTTTGAGCGCGCGCAACCCCTGAAGTACGGTCTGTAAATAAGCGGCAAACGTTGTTGGCGAGACAATAATTACTTTCCGCTCAATAAAGGCATAATCAATGAGATTGCGTGTATTTACTTTTACCGCGCCTACTTCGTTGACAAGCAAATCATAATAAATCGCCTCGGCCGGAATAAACATGAACGCAAATTCGAGTGTGCCATACTTGGGCTTGATATACTTCGCGGTCTCATCGATGCGTAGCTTCAAATCGTTTTTGAATTCTTTTTCAAGCTGTTCTTTTTGCTTATCATCAACCGCCTCGAGAATCCGATTATAATTATCCAAGGAAAATTTCGCGTCCACCGGGATGAGCCCCTCTTTTGTGTTGAGCACCGCGTCAACAATATCTCCGTCCGGGAAGCGATACTGAAGCTCATACGCCGTCGGTGGCAATCCCATATTTTCAATGATGAGATGTAGCGCGGCTTCACCCAATGCCCCGCGCTGTTTTTGATGCGTCAATACTTTTTCCAAATTGCGCAACTGTTCAGAAAATCCAATCACTTGTTGATTGGTGCGATCCAGACTCGTTAATTTTTCTGTGATATCGGCAATCATCTTGGCGCTTTGTCCTGTGATTCCTTGGATAATCCGCGTGTTTTGCCCAAATTGTTCTTGGAGCGTTTGATGGAGATGCTGTTGTGTTTTATACATGGTTTTGTGTGTGTCCGACATTTTTTGATCAAACAATCGTTGTAGTTCAGTCATCTGATTTTGTAGCATCAAAAAGAGGTTGCCATCGGTTTCTTTTGGTTTGAGTTTTTTAAAAATAACAACCATGGCGATGAGAAGCGCGACAAGGACAAGGGTGGCAGCAATAAGAAGGAGAGTTGGCATAGTAGAGAGGAGTATAGCATCGGAAATACTCCTCGCCAACCATGGCCAAAAGGAAAAGCCAGAAAGTCCCCTTGATCCATAATGATTGAAGCCGCTGTCCCTGCTTTTCTTTTGTCAATAAGAAAAGGTTGCGCGTATAAAATCACGAGAATATTTTAAGAATACTGAAGTAACTTCATGACATGATTGATGATATTGATTTTTGAAGGAAAATCATATAGGATTGAGGATAAAATAGACGTCCCCATAGTTCAATGGATAGAACATTCCCGTCCTAAGGGAAGGATGTGCGTTCGACTCGTGCTGGGGACACAAAAAAAGGTTATTGAAAAAAATAATCTCCACTTGGTGTTTTCGACAGGTGACGCGGTCGCAAACATTACTGGCTCTGGAATGGAAATAAAAAAATCAGATGTTATTATTACCGGAACATTGGCGTCTATTCAATTCTAACATATTGCTATGCGCATTGAACTCAAAAAATTTGGCACGATTCTTACATCCCGCCCGGCAGACAAAGAAGCCTATCTGACTGCCAAGGCATACAGTCTGCCAAAAAATAGAGAAGAAACTATTGAAGTGGACTTTTTTGGCGTTGAGGTACTAGCGCCGTCTTGGGCAGATGAATTTATCACGCCGCTCTTTAATGAATTTCCAAATCGGGTTACGTTGCTGAATACGAAGAATGCATCGGTACAAGCGACATTGGAAATAATTCGAGCATAAAATCATGCCATGATAGAAGATATATGACCAAAAAACGCATTCCCATCACCGTTGACAAAAGTCATCTTATCACCATTGGAGAAAAATTATATACGGAAAAAACCAGCTTTATTCGAGAATTGGTGAATAATGCTTTTGACGCGGACGCGACCGAAGTGCGCGTGGACATTTTGCCAGATCGAATTGTTATTGCTGATAATGGGAGTGGAATGGACGAGGCAGGGCTTCGGTTGTACTTTACGATTGGCGCGTCACAAAAAAGAACAAAAGAAACAAGCCATCGTTTCTCCCGAACACGCATTGGCGAATATGGCATTGGTAAATTTTCCGCGCTGGCCGTGAGCGCTCGATTTGAGATAGAGACACAATGTGATCAATTTCACGCAAGGCTTATCTTTGATAAAGAGGCATGGTCACGGCATGAAGATTGGCACTTGGATATCGAAGAGTTGCCAATCGACGCAGCCCGAGGTGCTGGCACAATCATAATATTACACGCGCCAACAATTGCTTTACAACCCGGATCAGTACGGCGGTATCTGTCTGAACGTACTCCCATACATGCTCCGAATTTTTCCGTTTTTGTCAATAGTGAAAAAGTGACTGATGATATAGTCACGGGGCAGCAGATACTTATTAATATAATGACTCCATTTGGCCCTTTGCTCGGAACATTGATCATTGTGCCGGCAGATAAAAAAGTTTCCCGCCTAGGCATAGCCGTATCAGTGAAGCACGTGCTGATTCGATATGAGTCATTCGGACTCGAGACATCGCGTCGCTGGGGGGTCACGCGTATTACCGGGCGAATCAATGTTGACTTTCTTCCTATTACCAGCGGCAGAGATGATTTTCTTCGTGATAGCAGAGAATTCCAATATGTTGTGGCGGTCATGAAAAAGCAGGTTGAAAAAGCGTTGCTGACCATTCGGCAAGAAGGAGATCGTCGCGCCAATCTGCAAGCCTCTCGCGTACTCAAAGACGCGATGGAGAGAATTGGCAAAGCCATGCGCCGACGTCAGGAACATTTTCCCGGTGTTGAAGTGCCGTTTGGAACAGAAGAAGGAAATGCAGACGCTTCGTCAGTCTCGAGCTTTGATGTATCAAAAGCTGAATTCGTCGAAAGTCAAAGTGACCTTGCGCCCCCAATTACTCAGAGACTTAAAGGACAAAAAAAGCCTCGCCGTGGCCGGCCTTTTACCATATTGGGTGATAAATCTGTGATTAGGCATCTGCGTGTTGCTCACCTTGATATTGCGGTGCGCATGGAGCATTTGGGAGAAAAAGAGGATGAGTCGGTTTTGTCTGGCGGTATTATTTTTTTGAACCTTGACCATCCGTTGTATAGGACATACGCGAATAACGACGACCTGTTGACGCTTCATGTATCACGTATCATTACCAAAGAGTTGGCGCTCACCTCAGGTATTACGAACGCTACAGACGCATTTGCCCTGCAGGCAGAATTATTGACCGATGCGTTTCGGGGGAAGCGATAGCTTGGGATGAAAAGTCTACTCCCATGACCACGGATTGAGGAATTTTTTGTGAGAAGTTTCGCGAGTACTATCCACATATGCCATTGTCAGTAGCGACCTTGCGTCAAGCGTTTGAGAATGGGATAAAAACCAACCTGTCAGTGTTGGACATTCGAAAGTTATGAACAAACTCTAAAAACACCTCGACTTGATCGGGGTGTTTTTGTGTAGTAAGATTGATACGCTAGAAAAATGGGCCTATGGTCTAGTGGTATGACGTCGCATTCGCATTGCGGAGACGGCAGTTCGATTCTGCCTAGGTCCACAATTCTGAATTTGAAGAAAGATTGACCGCGCCCGCGCCAGAGGCGCGGGCGCGGTCAATTCTGATGCAAATCAATTTTGGTGGTGTTTGTTTGAAA
>CAYJXK010000010.1:0-23767 GCA_964374115.1 uncultured Gammaproteobacteria bacterium | reverse complement strand
CCAAGGGTTTGGCTGTTCGCCAATTAAAGCGGTACGCGAGCTGGGTTCAGAACGTAAATAACATTGCGTTACATCATAGAAATATGATGGTATAGTACTGACTCATAACGGTGAAACCCTACCAATCTACGGACTGGATTGAAGGGCAATACCGTGGGAAGGTCAATGTATGGCAAAAATTTCATCCACAACAAAATCTTACATTGCTGGTTTTTTAGACGGCGATGGCTGTATACTGTTTTAGTTGGTGCGAAGAAAAGATTATATTTATGGATTTCAAATTCGGGCAAGCGTTGTTTTTTATCAAAAAACAATTAACCGCCACCATCTTGAATGGATCAAACGAATTTTGAAATATGGGTATATTCGAGACCGCAACGACGATATAACAGAATATACCATTGTCGGGTTTAAATCAGTGATGAAAGTATTGAAATTTTTGCGACCTTATACAAGAATGAAGCATAAGCATGTAATCGTGGCCTTAAAGATCGCTCAAATTATGAGCGGAAAATTTACCATTGGAAAAATGGTAAAAGCGGCGCGATTTGTGGATAAATATCAGCAGTTAAATTACTCTAAAAAAGAGTAAATACTTCTGCTGCACTGCTTGATTTTTTGAAGGAACATAATTTGTACCCCCGTAACGACTGATCCCAATTAAATTGGGACGACGGACATTCATTAATGTCTGTAACACGTCAGCCCCTCCTTGGTTTTGTCCAAGAGGGTGAAGGTATAGTCTGTGCCACTAGTAATAGTGGAATTAACACGCGTGAGACAGTTCGGTCTCCTATCTGTTGTGGGCGTCGAATGGTGAGGGGTTCCATCCCTAGTACGAGAGGACCGGGATGGACGAACCTCTTGTGTATGAGTTGTCCTGCCAAGGGCATTGCTCAGTAGCGAAGTTCGGTTTGGATAAGCGCTGAAAGCATCTAAGCGCGAAGCCGTCCCCAAGATTACCATTCATTTGAGACCCGTTCGAGACGAGGACGTTGATAGGCGCTAGGTGGAAGATCCGTAAGGATTTGAGCCGAGGCGTACTAATTGGTCGAGTGCACTACGAAAACACAGAGTTGTGCTTATAGTTCAAAGTTCACAGTTCATAGGTAAGAACTCTGAATTCAAAAAAGGATCCAATCTTGGTGGTTCTTGCGACGGGGGTACACCTGTTCCCATCCCGAACACAGCAGTTAAGCCCGTCAGCCCCGATGGTAGCCGCAAGGCAAGAGTAGGCCACCGCCAAGATTGGGTCCTTTTTTATTCAATCTCGATCCCCACTGGGCAGTGGTCTGAACCGAAAACATCCGGGAGGATGAACGCTTTTTTTACGTGTTTTTTGAGCGATGCACTTACGAGGACATAATCAATGCGCCATCCCACATTTCTCTCTCGTGCCTGTGCCCATGGTGACCACCAGGTGTAGAGACCCTTTTTTTCTCCGTGCAAAAATCGGAGTGTGTCCACAAATCCTGCCTTTACGATATTGTCAAATCCTTTTCGTTCTTCCTTCGTGAATCCTTTATTTCCTTCATTTTCTTTTGGTCGCGCTAAGTCAATTTCTGTGTGTGCGACATTAAAGTCGCCGCACATGATCACGGGTTTTTTTTGTTCAAGTGTTTTACAGTAAGAAAGAAACAGTGGATCCCACAGCGTGTACCGAAAATCCAAACGTGACAAATCATCTTTGGCATTTGGTGTGTAGACATTCACCACAAAAAAATTTTTAAATTCAAGTGCCAACACTCGTCCTTCTGTCATGGCATCTCTGCCTTGGGCATCAAATATATTTTTTTTTGTTTGAATACCCATCGTAATAGAGAGAGGATGTTGTTTCGTAAATATTGCTGTCCCTGAATATCCTTTTTTGGTGGCAGGATTCCAAAATTCTTTGTATTCTGGCAAATCAATATCAATCTGATCACGCCCGTGCGTTTTTATTTCTTGAAGACACAAAATATCAGGATCATATTTTTTGAGAAACGGCAGAAACATATTTTTTCTGATGACTGCGCGGAGACCGTTGACATTCCATGAGATGAGAGATATATTTTTTTTTGGCATACGAGAAATAAAGTGGACGTAGTATGGCAGAGGAGGAAATATTTGTCCACAAGGAGCGTATTGCAAACCGATTTATCTATGATATAGTCCATCCTACATTTTTCTTTTTTTATTTTTATTTTTATTGATCTTTCCTATGGAGGAAGAGCGATTTGAAACAACAAAACAAGCGGTTTTGTCGCACATCCAAACATTGTTCGACCGAATGGAGGAAGAAACCGTGATTTCTCATCAAGAAAAATACGCGCTACTCGAAGATGCGTTTGATCAGGCATCTGATGTTGATGAATTGCGTGTGGCATTTGAACAATGGTATAGTGAGCATGCAGATGAATTGGGGCTTGATATCAATGCAGAAGAACTCTGGGTTCATGCAACAGGCGAGGAGCACGGGGAGTATGCGTCTGAGGATGACGATGAGAAACTCAATGAAGCGTTTGTCCAACCGCCAGATGAAGGGGAAGAAGAAATATTTTGACCAGGTGTACACCTTTGATTATGGATCGCAATCTTGCCTTAGAGTTTGTTCGAGTGACTGAGGCGGCTGCTATCGCGGCAGGACAATGGACAGGTCGAGGCAACAAACACGCGGCAGATCAAGCGGCGGTTGATGCCATGCGATCACGATTCAAAGATATTCCATTTTCCGCAGAAGTCGTGATTGGAGAAGGCGCCAAAGATGAAGCGCCGGAATTGTATGTGGGCGAAATTCTTGGGAAAGGAAATGGACCTTTGTTTGATCTTGCCGTGGATCCGCTTGAATGTACAGATAGTGTCGCGAACGGTCGGCCGAACGCGATATCTGTCATTGCAACGGGAACTCGGGGAAGTTTGTTTCGAGCGCCGGACATGTATATGAATAAGATCGCGTGCGGACCCAAGGGGAAAGATGTGATTGATCTTGATGTGTCAATTCGGGAAAATATTGAGAGAGTTGCGACATGTTTGGGAAAAGATGCGCGAGAAATGGTTGTGATTGTGCTTGATCGTCCGCGTCATGAATCCTTGATTCAAGAAATTCGAAACGCTAGCGCACGAGTTGTGCTTATTACTGATGGAGATGTCGCTGGCGCTATCGCTCCGTGCTTGCCTCACTCGGGAATTGATATACTTTTTGGGATTGGAGCAAGCGCCGAGGCAGTGCTCGCGAGTGTTGCGATCAAATGTCTCGGCGGCGGATTTCAAGCCCGTCTCATGCCAAAAGATGACACACAATATGGACTACTGGCATCTTTGGGAATGAGCGACAGTGATATCCAAAAAAAATTAACGCTTGAGGATTTGGCAAAAGGACAGGATTTGACGTTCACCGCGACAGGTGTTCTGGACGGTCCCATGCTCCGAGGCGTGAGGTACACCGCCGATTATTGCATCACCCACTCGGTCGTGATGCGAGTAAAAAGTGGCACAGTTCGATTTTTAGAGACACATCATACATTGTAAAAATTTCTCATTTTTCATTATGGACACTTTCCATCTCCACACCATCGCAACACAACTCGTCGCGGAAGGCAAAGGAATTCTTGCGGCAGACGAGAGTACCGGGAGCATGGAGAAGCGCCTCGCGAGCATCAATATTCCTTCAACAGAGGAACATCGACGGCGATATCGAGAACTTCTTTTTACGACCCCAGGCGCTGAGCAATATATAAGCGGTGTCATTTTGTTTGATGAAACATTTCGGCAATCAACACGCGACGGCGTGCCATTTCCAAAACTGCTCGCCTCGAAAGGTATTATTCCCGGAATCAAAGTAGACAAGGGAGTAAAGCCGCTTGCTGTCTCTCCTGAGGAAAAAATCACGGAAGGTCTTGATGGACTTCGAGAGCGATTACAAGAGTACGCAGGCCTTGGGGCCAAGTTTACCAAGTGGCGAGCTGTCATCGAAATCAATGAATCAACTCTTCCAACATCGTACGCGATTCAAGCCAACGCACACGCGCTCGCGCGGTTTGCCGCGCTTTCTCAGGAAGCAGGATTGGTGCCAATTGTTGAACCAGAGGTTCTCATGGATGGGTCCCATGGGCTCAATCGCTGTTTTGCAGTTACCGAGCATGTTCTCAAAAGCGTCTTTTGTGAACTCAGCCGCCAGCAAGTAGCGCTCGAAGGCATGCTTCTTAAGCCAAACATGATCATCCCTGGAAAAAAACATGCGTATCAAGCCAGCTCGAGAGAAATCGCAGAGGCAACGGTTCGCTGTTTCCTTCGAGTCGTGCCAGCGGCAGTGCCAGGTATTGTCTTTCTTTCTGGTGGACAAAGCGAAGAAGAGGCAACAGCAAACCTGAACGCCATGAATCTTCCGGCCATTCAGACGCCATGGGAGCTCAGTTTCTCTTATGGGCGAGCGCTTCAAGGAAGCGCTCTCAAGGCTTGGATGGGAAGTGAAGAAAATGTTGCCGTTGCCCAATCCGCATATCTCAAACGAGCCAAACTGAATGGCCTTGCCCGTCTCGGGCAATATCGAGAAGAAATAGAGAGAGAATAAATATGGGGAAACGTCCACTTCGAATCGCAATCAATGGATTCGGCCGTATCGGCCGAATTTTTACCCGTGTGATCTGGGAACATTCACAATGTGAGATTGTTGCCGTGAATAGCCGATCCGATGCCGACATCTACGCGCATCTTCTGAAATATGATTCGATCTATGGGCGATGGCATCATGATGTTGGCTTTGAAAAAAATACTTCCTTTATTATTGATGATAAAAAAATTCCTCTCCACCATGAAGATGAATTGATACATGCGCCGTGGGGCACATATGACGTGGATGTCGTCGTAGAATCAACTGGTGTTTTTCGTGATCGCGCGTCATCGGAAAAACATCTCGAAGCAGGAGCGAAATATGTCGTTATAAGCGCACCAACAAAAGACGAGGACATCACTATGATTTATGGGATTAATCATGAATCGTTTGATCCAAAGAAACATCATATTATTTCTGCTGCCTCCTGCACGACGACCTGTCTTGCTCCGATCGTGAAGACGTTACACCGCGCGTTTGGAGTGAAGCATGGTACGGTCACCACAACGCACGCGTACACGAATGACCAACATCTCGTAGATCATCCGCACAAAGAAAAAAGTTTTCGTCGGTCTCGCGCTTCTGCCATGTCGATTGTCCCAACGTCAACTGGGGCCGCAAAAACGATTGGCAAAGTGATTCCTGAGCTCAGTGGCAAGCTCGATGGCAACGCGCTTCGGGTGCCTGTGCCAGTTTGTTCGATTTTGAGTTTTATTGCCGAAGTAGAGCGACCAACAAATCGAGACGAGGTAAATCAAGCATTTTATCGCGCGGCCAAAGAAGATTATCCAGGAAATCTCGCTGTCTCAGATATTGGGCTTGTATCGGCAGATTATGTTGGTGATCCCCATGGAGCGACGGTTGACACGCTTTCTACTCTTGTCACAGATGACACCCAGATATTTGTACAAGCGTGGTATGACAATGAGTGGGGATATGTGACACAGATGAGTAAATTGATCGAGTATATGGGACAGCAGATTGTTGCATGAAAGACAATACACAAAAAAAGAAAAATTCCGCAGTACTGCGGAATTTTTCTTTTTAGGGACCTCATTTTTTTGATGAGATTCGGACGTATGCGTTTGCTATCAGCAAACGCATACGTCCGAGAGACTTTGTTTTATCCACAGGTAATGTCGAAAAAAAATTGACATTAGTTATCCAAAATAATATACTGCAAATATACGAATGAAATAAAAAAATATGGCTTAAATTAAATAAAAAATAGACATTTTTTCTTTTTTCATATTATCCAGCATGGATATATCACTTCTTAAAAAAATAGGATTTTCTGACAAAGAGGTCACGGTATATCTCACCCTGCTTCGTCTTGGTCCAAGCTCAGTGCGGACACTCGCCCATGCATGTCAATTGAACCGTGGGACAACCTATGATAGTCTCAAGTGGCTTCAAGATCAGGGACTTGTTACCTTCTATCACAGCGAGAGTAGACAACATTTTGTAGGGAAAGATCCGACCGCTCTCTCTGACATGGTTCATCGGCAGGAAACAGAAATCAGATCAGCCGCGCATGATCTCGATCGTTTCGTTCCAGAGCTCCAGGCCCTGCATCACCGGGGAGGCAATCGTCCAATGGCCCGATACTATGAACGTCAGTATCTCCGGGATATTCTCGAAGATGTCCTTGCCACATGTGGGGAAGCAACCGACCGTATGTATCGGATTTATTCGGCGGAAGGAGTGCGTAAGCATTTATATGAAAATTTTCCTTCATTTAGCGATGTCCGGATTGAGAAGGGAATCACTGTGCGAGTAATTGCCATGGGAGAAGGCGGAGCACTTCGAGGTCTTGACGAGCGTCGATCACTCGACACACAAACGCTTTCAAAAACAGATTCCACATATATTTTAATTTATCCGGGGAAAACAGCATATATTTCGCTTGACGCGAAAGGCGAGCCAGTGGGTGTCGTGATTGAAAACATGGGGATTTTTGAGACACAAAAGTTTATTTTTGATGCATTGTGGGAAACAGTAAGATAGCTTGGGTTCTAACTTCTAACGCAACACTTAATGACCATGACACCTTCGCAAATGAACACCAGCAAATGTCAAAATAGTTTTGATTAAGCCAAATTTTATTCTAGTTTATAAGTATTTTGCTTAATTGAGCGATTAAAAGTGTTGCGTTAGATTATTGAACCGAACTAGATATATGTTTATCATTGATTTCGACGATACATTGTTTGATACGCATGGGTTCAAACACGCGCGTCTAAGGAAGCTCCAAGCATGCGGAGTCCCAGAGACACTGTACTGGGAAACCTACCAAGATGCTCGGGTGAAGCGCTATGGTGTTATTACCTATACCAATGAGCGGCATGCGTATCTTCTTTCTTTGCATGGTTTTTCATATGCGGATATGCTGTGCGCATTCAATGAAATATCAGGTGAGGCTGTCAAATCTTTCCTCTTTTCTGATGCTCTTTCTTTCATTGCATCTTTGAAGACGTATAATCATTCTGTGATTCTTCTTAGTCTTGGCGATCCTGCTTTTCAAGAAATGAAAGTAAAATATTCAGGTATTCGGTCGCTCTTTGATCGCGTGTTTATTGTGCAGGACACCAAAATTGCGGTACTCGATGCGTTAGTCGAAAATGCGGGTCATGAGACCGTGTGGCTTGTAAATGACCAAGTAAAAGAGACAAGACAGCTCATCGCGCGTTTTCCTTTTATTCATGCAGTGTTGAAACGATCACCGTCATTTCCAAGCGAGGTGTACGACGGGTGTGGGCTTCCCTGTTTTGGTACCTTGACTGAGATACAGCACTATGTTAAAGGACAGCTTGGATAATGTAAGAGTCGTGATTCTTGCCGCAGGCAAAGGGACACGGATGAAGAGCGATATGCTGAAACCCCTGCATTGCTTGCGAGGCAAACCGCTCATTGAGTATGTGGTTCGAGCGGTAGAGGAGAGTGGGATAACAAAAAAGCCTATTGTGGTGGTGCCGGGAGATTCGCGAGCGATTCAAGAATATCTTGGCGATCGGGCATTGTATGCGATTCAGACGGAACAACTCGGCACTGGACATGCTGTTTCTTCCGTCAAGCCCTTCGTAGAAACAGCCGTCGAGCATGTGGTGATACTCTCTGCCGATGTGCCGTGCATTCGGGCGAGTTCGATCAGTCGGCTTGTCGAGGAGCACTGTCGGGAGAGAAACACGATCACTTTCATGACCACGGTTGTTCCTCACTTTGATGGATGGTATGCCATGTTTTGGAGTTTTGGACGAATTATTCGGGGGAGAGATGGATTGGTGGTACGCAATGTGGAGATGAAAGATGCCACTGCCGAAGAACAGACGCTTCGTGAAGTGAACACATCGGGCTATTGTTTTGACGCTTCGTGGTTGTGGGGGCATCTCGGCGTTCTTTTAAATCAAAATGCACAACAAGAATACTATATTACAGATCTTTTTGAGCTGGCGGTGAGAGAAGGAAGATCTATCTCCACGATTCCTATTGGTGTAGAAGAAGCGATTGGGATCACCACACCCGATGATATTCAATTGGCAGACGCGCTTTTCGACGAAACACACATATGACAAAAAATCGCGCGATCATTATTCCAAATTTTTGATTTACCATTTTTATTTCCGTTTTTTTTCTTTCTCTATGTGCGGCATTGTTGGATACATTGGACAAAAACAAGCTCTCCCTATCCTCATTCAAGGCCTTCGACGACTGGAATATCGAGGGTATGATTCTGCAGGCGTTGCAGTCCTCAGTCATCAGCCAAAAACTTCGAATTCCGAATTCCGAACTCCGAATTCAATTATCCGTGTTCGGGCAGTGGGGAAAGTGGATATTTTGGCAGAAAAGATACGAGGGTTGTCTGTTGATAGTACGATTGGCATTGCTCATACGAGGTGGGCGACGCATGGAGGGGTGACAGAAGAAAATGCGCACCCACATATCTCCTGTGATCTGAAGGTTGTTCTTATTCATAATGGGATTATTGAGAATTATCGGGAATTGAAGGAACGTCTTAAGAAGCAGCACGCCTTTGTGACAGAGACAGATACAGAAGTATTAGTGCATCTCATCGAAGAACATTATCGGAATAAACATGGCACTCAAGAGACTGCAAACAACAATGTATTCCGCCAAGCGGTGCAATCGGCGCTCTTTCATGTGCGCGGGACATATGGCATTGTCGTCATGCACGCGGATCATCCTCACACCCTTATTACTGCCCGTATGGGGAGCCCGATTGTCGTCGGTCTTGGGGAAGGAGAACAATTTATTGCAAGCGATCCGACCCCGATATTGAGTTTTACCAAAAAGATGGTATTTCTCAATGATGGAGAAATTGCCGAAATGACGCGAGAACGAATGGAAACATTCACACTCAGAGATGAACGTGTTCTCAAATGCGTGGAAGAAATTGAGTGGGATGACGCAGAAGCGCAAAAAGGAGGATTTTCTCATTTCATGCTCAAGGAAATTTTTGATCAACCGACTGTGTTTGAAGACGCGATTCGTGGACGGTATACATTGGCCGAAGGGACAGCCCGTCTTGGTGGCCTCAACATGACTGATGAGCAGATGCGCTCCATTCGTCGGATTGTGCTTCTTGCCTGTGGGACTGCCTCGTATGCCGGCATGGTCGGGAAATACGCGTTTGAGAAATTGGCTTCTATCCCAACCGAGGTTGATGTCTCCAGCGAGTTTCGCTATCGTGATCCTATTATTGATGAGCAGACGCTTGTGTTTGGTATTTCCCAATCAGGAGAAACCGCGGATACGATTGCCGCGCTCCGTGAAGCAAAACGGAAAGGTGGATATGTGCGTGGTGTCGTGAATGCCATTGGTTCGACGATTGCTCGTGAAACCGATGGTGGCACCTATATTCACGCCGGACCAGAGTTTGCCGTTGCTTCGACGAAGGCATATATGAATATGATCGCGATCCTCATTCTGTACGCGCTCCAATTTGGTCGTTTGAAGCACCTGACGTTTCTTTCTGGTCAACGCCTCCTCTACGCATTACGAGAGATTCCTCGTCAAATGAATGCTATTTTGAAAAAAAATGAAGAGATCAAACAGGTTGCTCTGAAATATCGGGATTACAAAAATTTTCTTTTTTTGGGTCGAGGAATCAATTATCCCGTCGCGCTCGAGGGGTCGCATAAACTCAAGGAAATCAGCTATATTCATAGCGAGGCATATCCAGGTGGAGAAATGAAACATGGCGTTAACGCATTATTAGCGCCAGATTTTCCTGTGATGGCAATTCTCACGAAAAATCAATTATATGATAAAATACGAAGCAATATCGAACAAGTGCGCGCGCGACACGCGCCAGTGATTCTTATCGCAACCGAAGGAGACGAAGGAGCGCGGGAACTCGCAAATGATGTGATCTATGTGCCCGAAACCACAGAACTTCTCCAACCACTTTTGAATACCATTCCACTCCAGCTTTTTGCCTATTATATAGCGGTGTCACTCGGCCGCGACGTTGATCGGCCAAGAAATTTGGCGAAGTCGGTGACCGTGGAATAGTGTCGTTTTCAGTTGGTCGTCTTATGCAAACGGATATCAAAAAGGTCGTGATCCTCGGTGGCGGCAATGGAACAGCGATTTCTTTGCGAGCATTGAAGCCGTATACCGACCGATTCGAGCTCACCGCCATTGTCTCCATGAGCGATGCGGGAGGATCATCGGGGAAACTTCGGAAAGATTTAGGAGTGCTTCCTCCGGGTGATATGTTGCGTGCGGTGCTTGCGAGTTCGCCCTACGATTTTGATGTTCTTGAGAAGATTTTTCGTACAAACCGTTTTTCTGATGTCGGAAAATTATCCGAGCATAATCTCGGAAATCTTTTTTTGGCATTGTCGGCTCAGCATGAAGGGAGTATGCTTTCTGCTATTTCTGCTCTCTCCCAAGCAGTTGAAGCAAAAGCAAATATTTTTCCTGCAACCTTAGAATCATCAGATTTGTGCGTTGAACTTTCGAATGGTGACATTGTGATAGGAGAAGACAACATTGATCGACCAGAGTATGATAGGACGCATCGCATTACACGCACATGGCTTCAGCCAAAGCCGATGATGTATGATACGGCAAAAGACGCGATGGAAAAAGCAGATGTGATTATTTTGGGTCCTGGAAGTTTGTACACGAGTATTATCGCAACCGTTTCTGTCGAAGGAATGATAGGGGCATTTCGTGCGTCTCGAGCTCGGATTATCTACATCGCCGGCAATGCCCATGAAATGGACGGCGAAACAGGTCCGGATAGACTCTGCGAGTTTGTGAGAGAGCTGCAGCAATATGTGCCGAAAAAGATTGATATAGTCGTATATGGAAATGCTCCTCTCACCGAAGTTCAACAAAAACGATATAAAACAAAACGGTGGAAACGATTGATACTGGATCCTGAAGCGATTCCAGAATATCAATGTGTAGGGGCAGATATTGAGAAAGAGATCGGAGGATTGGATCCGGGGAAATTGGGCAAGGTAGTATATGACTTGATTTTCGTATGGAAATAAAAAAAATCGAAGAACATCGCTCACACGCCATCAAGTGTATCGCCGAAGAGAATGGTCGGGTGGTTGGTCGTGCGTATCTCTATCTTATCTATAATGATCTGCATGCACAGCCATATGGGCTTCTTGAAGATCTCTTTGTCGAAGAAACATACCGAAGCAAAGGGATTGGGGGCGGTTTGCTCCAATCTGTCATTGATGAAGCCAAAGCCTGTGGATGTTACAAACTGATTGGCACGAGTCGCTCTGAAAGGACAGACGTCCATGTATGGTATGAGCGAGCTGGGTTTAAAAAATATGGGATAGAGTTTCGATTAGATTTTGTATGATATATCAGACACTCATTACCACTCCAACAGAAGGCTACAGACTTCTTGACTCTGGCGATGGAGAAAAATTGGAGCGTTTTGGAGACGTAATGATTTCTCGTTCAGATCCGCAAGCATTGTGGAGAAAACGTCTGTCTCAAAAAGAATGGGAGAGAGCTGACGCGTATTTTTCTCGTGAGGGAGAAAAAAGCGGCTGGCAATTTCGCAAGAAAATTCCTGAACGATGGCAGATGGAGTTTGGGGGATTGCAGTTTTGGATTCGACCATCGGCATTTAAACATGTCGGGGTTTTTCCAGAACAATTATCGAATTGGTTTTGGATGGAAGAAAAAATTCAAAAACAGAAAATCGAAAGCCGAAAACTTATTCAAATTTTGAATTTGTTTGGATATACGGGTGGGGCAACATTGGCCTGTGCGCGAGTGGGGGCTTCGGTGGCGCATGTGGACGCGTCAAAAGGAGCGCTCACATGGGCGAGAGATAACGCGGTTCTTTCAGGGTTTTCTGAAAAACCAGTGCGATGGATTCTCGATGATGTCACCACATTTGTGAAACGAGAGATCAAACGCGGCCGACGCTATGATGGCATCATTCTAGACCCCCCCGCATTTGGGCATGGGCCAAAGAAAGAATTGTGGAAAATAGAGAAAGATTTTTTGCCGCTCCTTGATTTGTGTCTTCAACTGTTATCAGATCGGCCTCTCTTTTTTTTGATCAACGGGTATGCGTCCGGGTATTCGGCGATTGGGTATGGAAATGCGCTGAAAGGAATCCTCGCAGATCGAGGAGGGAATAGAGAAATTGGTGAACTGACGATTCGGGAGGAAGGGGCACATGGACGACTGTTGCCGGCTGGCATTTTTGCTCGCGCATTTTTTTGACAGTATATGGAATTGCGGGTTCTCTATGAAGACAACCACATCATCGGGGTCTACAAACCCGCCGGCATGTTGGTGCAAGGAGATAAAACAAGGGATCCTACGTTGATGGATCAGGTGAAATATTATTTGAAGCAAACATATCAAAAACCTGGGAATGTTTTTTTGGGCATGGCGCATCGGCTCGATCGGCCAGTGTCTGGAATAATTGTTTTTGGAAAGACGAGCAAAGGTGCCGCACGGTTGTCCGAACAATTTCGCAATCATACCGTGAAAAAAGTGTATCACGCGCTTGTGGAGGGAGTACCAAAAGAAAAGTCCAAGGCGCTTATTCATTATGTGAAAAAGGACGCGAAGCAGAATGTGGTGAAGGTGTATGATCGGGCAGAAGAGGGTGCAGTAAAAGCAGAGTTGTCGTATGAAGTTCAAAAGAGTGGGAAATCGGCATCTCTTCTAAAAATAAAGCTCAAAACCGGTCGCTCGCATCAGATCCGCGCACAACTTGCCCATATTGGACACCCTATAGTCGGGGATGTAAAATACGGTGGGCCTCTATCACCATTTGGGATTGCACTGTGCGCGGCATCACTTACATTCAAGCTCGCGACAAAAGATGAATGGGAGACAGTTGAAATAGAGATACCTAAAGAATGGATATGAACCTCTACGAACACGAAGGCAAACAATTATTTCAAAAACATGGCATTGGGACGCCGCGGGGTGTTGTTGTGCGTCGCGGTGAGGATGCTCGGGCTGCGTATGGATCACTGGGAGTTCAAAACGTCGTGGTGAAAGCACAAATTTTGTCTGGCAAACGTGGCAAAAGCGGAGGAATTAAGTTTTGCATGTCCGTCGAAGAGGCGGATTCGGCGGCTCAAGGATTGTTTCGAGAAAAATTAAATAACCAACACGTCGCATCTGTGCTCATCGAGGAAAAGTTTGATATTGCAGAAGAACACTATCTTTCGATCACCTACGACACGAATAAAAAACAGTCTGTACGTATCTATTCACCAAAAGGAGGAATGGATATTGAAGATGTTCTGGAAAACGATATTGTAAAGGTGCTGTTGGATATTCGGTCCCACAATGTAGAGACGCATTGCAATGCGTCTCTACAGCCGCATGTGATGAATATTTTCGAGAAATTATGGCACATGTTCCTCCAAGAAGATTGTCGCCTCGTCGAAATTAATCCTCTCGTAAAAACCACGGACGGCCGATGGATCGCGGCGGACGCCAAAGTCGCGATTGACGACGATGCATGTTATCGCCACAAAGAATGGGAAGCTCTTGAACCACGCACCATGATGGGACGGCCACCAACCGAGCGAGAAATTTTGGCTAAAAAAATTGATGAAGGCGAAGGATATTACCGTGGGACGGCAGGGAAATATATTGAGATGGAAGGGGACATCGCAATTCTATTTGCAGGTGGCGGCGCAAGTATTGCCAATATGGACGCCCTGATTACGACTGGACTCAAACCTGCCAATTACACCGAATACTCAGGCAATCCTCCACGGGAAAAAGTCTATCAACTTGCAAAAATTGTTCTGTCAAAACCCGCGCTTCGGGGACTGTGGATCGCGGGCGGTGTTGCCAATTTTACAAATGTGGAGGAGACATTCCACGGTATTGTCGACGCGTTTGATGAGATCAAGCCCACATACCCCATCGTCGTTCGTCGGGCGGGACCATTCGAAAAAGAGGGAATGGCGCTTATGCAAGCATGCGGAGAACGAAATAATCTGAAAATAAAATTATTTGGAAAAGAAACATCGATGAGTGATACTGCGAAAGTGCTCGCTGATATGATTTATTCACACGTTGCTTGACACAGAGGGGCGTATCATATAATCTTAGGACTTTCGCGTTTGCCTCTCTCAGGAGCGCCGATGAAGCAAACGCAAAAGTCCTAAATCTATCTTATCTTTTTCGCATAGGGCGGAAAGATCGCAGCGCCCCGAAGTTTCGGGGGAGGAGGGCGTCTTGATGGGAGAGTATGCCGAGCAGGATGCGCGAAATGCGGAGTACGCACTGTTTCTTGGAGACGACCGGGCAACTTTCGATCCGAGCAAGCTGACCGAGCTTGATCACAGAAAAGTTTCTTGGAAGGGCTTCATTCTCCGTGCGACTATCATCGGTGAGAGTCACATCTTTGAAGTAGAGGGGTGTGCCATCGAAGCGCTTTCGTGCAAGCCATTTGGCCCTCTCGGCATGATCCCGACGCTGCGTCGGGATTTTCGGAGAAGCGCACGGTTTGAGTGTCAGGTAGTGAATCCGCAGGTTTCCTGTGCGGTTTCTGCCTTCATTCACGATCCTGTTGGCGAGGCAGATCGCCACTGTCTCATTCAGATGATGCCCGCAGGATTCGACCCAATCGTCTCTTTGAGGCGAGAGTTTCCGGCGCGTTCGGGAAGTTCTCTTCAGGAAGGGCCGTGCACGATCTTCGAGGTTGGTTGTGCTCTGGGAAAAAAGGAGGTTCGTTTTCAGTCTCTCACAACACACGAGTACGAAACAGCGGCGGGCACCTTGGAGGCAATCCTCCACCAGGCAACGTTCATCGTTCGTCGGTGAACCCCCAACCTATAGGAGGCAACAAATCGAAGGCGGCATGAGCAAGGTCGGCAAACGTGGTTTTCCACGAATGTCGTAATGCCCGTGCCGCCGTTGAATTTTATGAGTCTGTCGGTCGAATGCGTTTTCGTAACGAAATGATGAAATTTCAGTAGAAATGGTATCTGGCGACAGATCCTTTATATAGGTTCTTATCTTGTGGGCTTTCGCGGTTTCCGATATGATATGTCTACTATATGTCAATTCTTATCACAAGAAAAACCCAAGTCATCGTCCAGGGCATCACCGGCAAAGAGGGCCAAAAAGCAGTGAAAGCTATGCTGGAATACGGCACCAACGTGATCGGTGGCGTGACACCGGGCAAAGGTGGACAGGAAGTGGAAGGGAAACCGGTATTCAATAGTGTGAGTGAGGCAATAAGAATGTTCAATGATCAATTTTCAATTTTCAATTCTGTATCGGCTGTGTATGTTCCGCCATTTGCTGCCAAAGCCGCAATGCTTGAGGCAATCGAACACCATATTCCAATCATCAATGTGATGACTGAGCGAATTCCCATTCAAGACACGGCGTATTGTCTCGCCGCGGCCAAAGAAAAAAACATTCGAATCATTGGCCCAAGTTCACTTGGGTTTATCTCGCCTGGAATTGGACGGGTCGGCGTTGTCGGCGGACCGCTTGATTTGGCCAATCAAATTTTCCAACCTGGATCAATTGGCTATATTTCGCGCTCTGGCGGTATGACCAATGAAGTGTCATGGCAGATTCGTAAAATTGGACTTGGGCAAAGTACCGCTGTTCATGTCGGCGGCGACCTTCTCATCGGGACCACATACACGGATCTCCTTCGCCTGTTTGAAAAAGATGAACAGACAAAAGTTGTCGCTATCTTTGGCGAACACGGCGGCAGTTATGAATTTGAAATTGTTGATGTGATTCAGAATAAGGAATTTACCAAACCACTCGCAATCTATATCGGTGGAAAATTTGCAAGTTCCTTTCCTGAAGGCGTAAACATTGGACACGCCGGCGCCATTGTTGAGCGCGGGAAAGGGGCGAAAGAAAAAGAAGCCGCGCTTGCGGCTGTGGGAGTGATGATCGCTGAAAGGTATGAGGATCTTGTAGAATTGATACAGCCGTTTGCTTGATCTATAATTCAGAATTTTTAATTTTCATGTATGCACTGGTCCACTTCCATATCGCACGTCGCAGACGGCAAAGAGCTCATCCGCGGCTATAATCTCAAGGAATTAATTCACAAAAAATCTTTTGTCGAGGTTATTTATTTGGTATTAAAAGGCGAACTACCAAATGAAACACAAACCCGCATGATGAATGCGCTGTTTACTGCCGCGATTGATCATGGGGTTGGCGTGTCCTCGGCAATGACCGCGCGCACCGTTGTCTCAACCGGTAACAGTTTGCACACCGCGCTTGCCGCCGGCATTTTGTCGCTCGGCACGCTTCATGGCAGTGCCATCGAGGACGCAACCAAATTTTTTCAAGAGCATGTCGGAGAAAAAGATGTTTCCAAACTTCTTTTGAGTCTTAAAGAACAGAAAGTAAGAATTCCGGGCTATGGACATAAAATTTTGGATCATGATCCTCGAAGTGAAGTCTTGTTTGAAATTGCGAAAGAGACAGGAATGTTTGGCGCGCATTGTGTGTTCGCTCTCAAAGTGTTTGAAGCACTCAATGCAGTATCATCAAAAAAACTTCCCTTGAATGTCGATGGTGCGATGGGAGCCATTATTTCTGATATGGGATTTGATTGGCGTTTGGCAAAAGCATTTTTCATCATTGGCCGCGTGCCAGGGCTTACCGCCCATATTTATGAAGAGATGATGAGTGGCAATGGTCTGCGAAGACTTGCCGAAGAAGATACTGTGTATACAGGAAGAAAAGAACGGAGCATATGAAATAAAGAGTAGTCTCATTGACATCCATGGTCCTCATAGGCTACAGTATGTCCATATTTTCTATGTCTCCATTTCGTTCCTCCCTTCTTGCCAGTATAGAGAAAAAAAGTCTCCTCGCGCATCCATTCTACCAAGCATGGAGCGCTGGCACATTGTCGCGCGAGGCATTGTGCCGGTATGCAGAGCAGTATTATCATCTTGAGGTGTCATTTCCAAGATTTTTAAGTGCCATTCATTCTCGAACTGAAGATCCGTTCGTGCGGCAGGTGATTTTGGGGAATCTGTGTGATGAAGAACAGGGAGCAGAGAACCATCGGGAGCTTTGGCTGCGATTCGGTGAGACGATCGGGACGACGCGCGAAGCGATGGAGCATTCGACGCCTCTTGAAGAGACAACAAATACAATAACAACCTTCCGTCGACTGTGTGAACAATCATCACTCGAGGGTATTGCTGCCCTTGCGGCATACGAGGCGCAGATTCCAGAGGTGGCAACATCGAAACTCGCAGGGCTTCAAAAATATTATGGCATTCGAGATGCACGCGGGACTAGATTTTTCCATGTGCATGCGTTACTCGATCGAGAACATGCGGAGCGTTGGTGGGAGATCCTTGAGGAAGAAACAGCAGATCCGGTTCTAGAAAAAATTACTCACGCGGTCGAGGCGTCCGCGGCTGCTCTTTGGCATTTTTTGGATGGAGTAATGCGGGCGTATGTGTGCGACGAAAATTATGGGAGTGTTGAATGTCACTCCTGATTCTTTTTCTGATGGTGGAAGATTTTTTTCGGTTGATGATGCAGTGCGTCATGCACTGAGCATGGTCGAAGAAAGAGCGGATATTATTGATATTGGCGGAGAGAGTTCTCGTCCGGGTTCTGATCGAGTACCGAGCGAAGAACAAATCCGACGCGTGATTCCGGTCATTGAGACATTGAAAAAGTGCATTTCTGTCCCGATTTCCATTGATACACCTGACCCAAAAGTGGCGCATCGTGCCCTTGAAGCCGGTGTCTCCATAGTCAATGATATTACAGGACTCACAAATGGAGCAATGATTGATGTTGTTCGAAAGGCAGAGTGCCGTGTGGTCATCATGCACATGCAGGGCGACCCGAAAACCATGCAACAGACGCCGACGTATGGGGATGTCGTCGGAGATATTCTGAGATTTTTTCAAGAACGTATCGAAGTGGCGACGATGCATGGCATTCACGATATTATTCTTGACCCTGGTATTGGGTTTGGAAAGACGGTTGAACATACTCTTGAGATTTTGCGTCGATTGCGTGAATTTACGATATTTGGTTTTCCTCTTCTTGTCGGCGTATCTCGAAAATCATTTTTGGGCGCCATTACCGGTCTTCCTGTTCACGAGAGGTTGCCACCTACGATTGCCGCCAATACGCTTGCGATCGCGCATGGTGCGTCAATTTTGCGCGTTCATGATGTGGGGACATGTCGCAAAGCCGCGGATATTGCCGATGCCATTCTTGGATATAAAACAGAAATGTAACATATATGCATGACAAAATCATCCTTCACGACTGTCTATTTATAACCCATATTGGGATTACGGAAGTAGAGCGAGAAAAGCCCAGAGCATTATTCCTTGATATGGAATTGTTTGTCGATATTTATGGTGCGGCTCTTGCCGATCATATAGAAAAAACTATCTCGTATACCCATGTTCATGATCATGTCCAGACACACATAGCATCTCGGTCTTGGAATTTGATTGAGACGATTGCACATGAGGTGGCAGAATTGATTTTGCGAGATTTTTCTGTTTTTGGCGTTTTGGTGCGTGTACGAAAACCGTCTGGTCTCTCCGATCGATCGGTTGCCTATACAGCGGTCGAAATATGTCGCTATCGTTCATAATCTATGATGGATGTCTATCTTGGGTATGGTTCCAATATGGGAGATCGAGCGTATTACCTTGGGGCAGCAGTATCGAAACTCAAGAGATGCGGTGACATACAGACCGTCTCTCCCTGGTACGAGACCGAGCCAGTCGGAGGCCCAACGCAGAACTGGTTTCTTAATGGCGCTCTCCATATACAAACGATTCTTTCTCCTCTCGATCTTCTTCTCAAGATACAGAATATTGAACATGAGTTTGGTCGCGAACGGATAATACACCATGGGCCTCGTACGATCGATGTCGATATTCTTTTGTATGGCGACGAGATTGTTCGAATGAGAGAACTTATTATTCCACATCAAGGAATGCATTTACGTCGATTTGTGTTGAAACCACTCGTTGATATTGCTCCCGACCGCATGCATCCGGTGTTTCAACAGACGCTCTCCATGTTATTATTAACACTTGAGGATGCACATGTGGTAAAACCGTATGACCCAACACATTCTTGATCTTCACATTCACTCCAAATATTCTCGTGCGTGTTCCAAAGATTTGGAATTGCCAAAGATTGCGGCGGCTTGTGCGATGCGCGGCATTACGATTGCGGTAACTGGAGATTTCACGCATCCGAAGTGGTTTGCACATATGCGGGAGAATTTGGTTGAGATGAACGAGGGAGTCTATCAGTTAGCCAGTGAAACAGTGAACCAGACGGATCAACTGGCCAACGGATCAACTGGCCAACTCGCAACCCAATTCATCATCGGCACCGAAGTTGCGTCCATCAAAAAACATAAAGACCAGGTGAGACGAGTGCACCTTCTTTTGTTTGCTCCGAATCTCGAAGTCGCAGAACGATTCAACAATAAACTTACTTCTCTTGATATCAATCTCACCGCCGACGGCCGGCCGATCATTGGGCTTACGTCCAAACAAATTCTCGAGACGATGCTTGGCATTGACGAGCGCATGGTAATGATTCCCGCGCATGCCTGGACCCCTTGGTTTGGCGTGTTTGGATCCAAAGGCGGCTATGATTCTTTAGAAGATGCATTTGAGGAGTTGTCCCCACATATTTTTGCGATTGAAACAGGACTCTCGAGCGATCCGCTCATGAATTGGCGCTGTTCGTGGCTCGATCGTATCACTCTTATCTCCAATTCTGATGCGCATAGTTTGCAAAAACTTGGTCGAGAGGCAAATGTCATGCGGTTTGAACATGAACCGGATGTGACGTATGATGAAATTTTTCGTATTATTCGAGAAGGAGATTCAAAAAGATTCGCGCACACAATTGAGTTTTATCCAGAGGAAGGGAAGTATCATCTTGATGGACATCGAGACTGCTCATTCGTCTGTACTCCCGAAGAAACAAAAAGATATGGAGATATCTGTCCGACGTGCAAAAAGTCTCTTACGATCGGGGTGATGAACCGTGTGACAGCGCTTGCCGATCGCACCGATCGGCAAGCGCGTGAGGCCGCGCGTATTCCATATAAAAGTTTGGTCCCTCTTCCAGAAATTATCGCAAATACATTGGATGTCGGCGTGTCATCGAAGCAAGTGCAAAAGATGTATCAAACACTTCTTAATCAAATTGGCAATGAGTTTTTTGTCTTGATAGACGCGCTGCTCGAAGAGGTAGAGCGGGTGGGAGGCGCGTCTCTTCGGACAGCGCTTGACCGAGTCCGTCGTGGGGAGATATCTATTCAGCCAGGGTATGATGGAGTTTTTGGGAGCGTATCGGTATTTCGGGAAGGAGAACAGAGAGGGAGGCCTCGCCAGGGGGGGTTTGATTTTTTATAGAACAGAAAACCCCGGCCGCGGCCGGGGTTTTCTGTAAGAAGATTTATTTCTTCTTTCGACGAGATTTTGCTTTTTTGCGCTTTGGCGCTGCTTTCTTGCGTTTGCGTGCTGCCATAGAAAAAGTACACCTCCTCTCTTTGGGAGAAGATATTCATCACGTACAAAATTGATATGACCATGGTACACACCAAATGGTATTGGACGTGATGACATTTTTACACGACAAGCATCAATGTAAAAATGTTTGTTTGTAAAGAAAAAAAACTTTACAACCGACCTTTGGTGTAAAGTATAAAGAGTTTTTTTTCTTTTTGGAATAGTATGTGAAGCGAACTGTGTATAACTTTATGGATGTGCGAAATATGAAAACGACGAAAGTACGAAAAAAGGCTTCAAAAAATTTTAGATTGCAGATTTATTTTTCGATTGGACGCCGTATGGCTATATCATTTTAGTACGACCACATTTCATCACTGCATCATGTTTTCGATTTGAAATTATGTGTGCCTTCGCCGCGAATCGAACGCGGATTTTGAGTTTCGGAAACTCACGTCCTATCCGTTGGACGACGAGGGCAATTTTTTGATGCAATGATACCGTTCCGCTCAAACGTCCTTTGAGGACACACGCGTTTGCTATCGGCGCTTACCTTTCTTTTTCTCGCTGAGAAAACTCGCGTCCTTCTCGAACCGGTGATACGCCCCGCAACCGCACACGTCCGAGAACGGGCGTATCACCTCGCTCACACAGTCCTCACGAGAAAAAAGAGAGGTGAACGCCTTTTTGAGAGGCAAACGCGCACATCCTAACTTTATCAAAAATTTCTGAAAATGACCAGACCCCCTTCTTTTTTTTCTGCCTGCTTGGCCAGTTGCGCGAGTTTTTGCGAACTATTTGAAAAACAAAGAAAGTGTGGTACTATTTTATAGCAAGAAACTATGTTAAAAGCATTACAAAAAATAATCAGTTCGTTTGTGTCGGCGGCATTTGTTATCACCGTATTTTTTTGTTTAAACATCGGGATGAACCGCACTAATAATGGTAGCGCGTCTTGTTGTGTCCCATGGTCCCCACACAGCCGCCTCCCAGATGGATTTTGGCGGATATTTGCAACATTGGCAACAAGTTTTTGCCGTTACATATCCATCATCAAATCATCTGCTTTCTATCCTGAGTGTCATTCTTGTTTTGATAGGGTTCAGCGCGTTCACTTTAAAGTTCAAAAATTTTGAAGTAAATTCCAAATCGCTTTCTGCAAAGGTATATAAAGAACAAAACACGATTGCGAAACTTTTTGATTATATTTTACAGGCCCTATCGAAGGGCATACTGAATTCGAGATTCTATAATGTATCATATGTTACGCGCTAGTGGCAGGTTAACACAACCATCTTTCGGTGTTACGCGCGTGAATCGTTCAACCGCTGGTTTTTTATTGTAACTCATCAACAAACTTACTATGGAAAATAATTCTTTCTTCTCAAAATTCACCCCAAAACAAAACTTTATTATTGGCATTGGCGCCGCGCTCTGGTTGTTCTTTATTATTGGTTTTTTCGTCTTACTGACCGTCGTTCTGCGTGGTGGTGATCTATCGGTCAGCAAGAGTGGAGCTATTGTGAATAATCAACCAGTTGCAGTGTCGCCAACGCAAGACGATCTTGCTCCTCAACCAAGCGGCGATATTCGCTTGGCCGCGGTAACCGATGAAGATTGGATCAAAGGAAAAAAGAACGCCAAGGTATCGGTGGTGGAATACTCGGACACCGAGTGTCCAGGCTGTAAACGATTTCATCCCACCATGCAACGTGTGATTCAGGAATATCCGAATGATGTGAACTGGATATACCGCCATTTCCCCTTGGCATCAATTCATTCTAAAGCGCCAAAAGAAGCTGAAGCAACCGAATGCGCCGGTGCGCTTGCTGGCAATGATGGTTTCTGGAAATATATTGATCGACTTTTTGAGATTACCCCATCCAACAACGATCTTGACCTAGCACAACTGCCACAAATTGCCGAGGATGTTGGAATCAACCGCAAGAAGTTCGAAGCGTGTTTGAATTCCGGCACATACGCGAAAAAAGTGCAGGATCAGGCGAATGATGCTGTTACCGCCGGTGGTCAAGGGACGCCATATTCCGTGGTTGTAGTAGGAGATAAAAAAATTCCTGTGTCTGGCGCCGTACCGTTTGAACAACTGAAAACTATCATTGATTCAGCATTACAGAAGTAGGCATGAAAAATGAAAAAAACTCTAAATATGTTCTGTTTAGTGTCGTGCTTACCGTCGCATTTGGATTTGTATTTGGAATACCCACCGCTCTTATCCCAAATCCCTGGTTTGCCAGAATGATCGTTGCAACTCCTCTAGATCATATTTTTCTTGCGTTGGAATCAGTGCTGGCAGGATCGTATGTGGCGTTGGCACTCTGGCAAAAGTCCAGAGGGGTTGTCGGGAAATGCGCGGTCAGCGGCGGAATTTTGGGTTTCTTGGCATTTGCCTGTCCTATATGCAATAAACTGTGAGTGCTTCTCTTTGGTACTGGTGTTTTACTGAGTTATCTGCAACCAATTCGGCCTTATCTCGGCGTATTGGGCATTGCTTTGCTCAGTTATGCTCTTTACTTAAAGATTCAACAAATAAAAGTCCTGCATGAAAAATAATTTACTCTTACATACATTCCAAGAAGTATTTCGACGGCCTCGTTATATCGCGCTCGCGCTCATTTTCGCCGCGATCGTCGGTATTGGTATTATCTGGCTGGCGAGTTACCGTCTCATCTGGTTTGCCTTGTCTTCGGATATTTTTGATTGGACGGCAAGGTTGAAAATTCTTTGGACATCTCTTGGAATGTTTGCGACCAACTTTACGCTTGCCTCGCAAATCATGGCTGTGGCCGTATCGATACTGGCCGGAGTAAACATTGCTATGTTGATCTTTTATCTTAAAAGAACACGGGTGATTCAAGGCGCTACCGGCGCGAGTGCGTTTGGTTTGGCGATTGGAACATTTGGCGTTGGTTGCTCCGGTTGTGGCTCTGTGGTCTTGTCGACTTTCCTCGGTGTTATGACTGCTTCGGCTATAGTGAGCTGGCTACCTTTCCGTGGCGTTGAGTTTGGCATCTTAAGTATAGCGCTCATTGTGGCATCAATTTACATACTCGCCAAAAAAATCCAGTCGCCTCTTACTTGTTCCATCAAATAACGTGGTTCAAAGTAGTTATATTCTAACAATATACTATGCAAGAAATAAAACCCATTGAACAATTAAGCA
>CAYJXK010000009.1:0-26569 GCA_964374115.1 uncultured Gammaproteobacteria bacterium | reverse complement strand
GAGGTAAAAAATTGAATTCTATTCAAGGCATCATACGTAGATATCGTCATTTTAAATATGCCGATTTTTGAATCGAGAATTTTTTGCTGAAGGCGATTGCCGTTTTTATCGTATGTATAGAGTGTATCTGTGCCAGCGGCATTTTTTTCTGTCAAACGTCTGCTCAAAAAATCATACGTAAACGTCGTGACATTCCCCAGTTTGTCTTTTTCAGACAGCATATTGCCGACGCCATCATACGTAAACGTTCTCGTATTCCCAAGATCATCCGTTATTTTTTGCAGTCGATTTTGATCATCGTAGAGATACGTGGTCTTATTGCCATCGGCATCTGTGACCGACGTTTTGTTTCCACCGGCATCGTAGGCAGTAACGGTTTTAAAGCCGGCTGGATCCTGCGTCGTGGTACGACGATTTTGCGCGTCATATTCATAGAGCCATTTTCTGTCCAATTGATCCGTCATCGACAGCCTATTTCCGACCGCATCATACGTGAATTGAACGCTTGCGCCATACGCGTCTATTTCTTTTGTCAGCCGGCCGAGCACATTATATTGAAAATCATGCGTATGAGCGGCCGCGCTGCCATCAGCATTTTGTCGGTCTATTTTTTTGACGACGTTTCCATCTTTATTGTATGTATAGACGGTCTGTTTATTTTGCGCGTTGATTTCTTTTGTAAGACGCCCGGCAGCATCGTACACAAATGAGTTGGTGTGTCCATTGCTATTGCGCAGACTCACATCTGCATAAGCCCGTGGCAAGAGTTCACCGATCTTATTTCCGACCGCGTCATAAAAATATTGCGTGACATTCCCGAGTGCGTCGGTTATCTTTATTACTTGATCATTTTTGTCATATTCCCGAATGGTGATATTTCCATTTCCATCTGTTATTTTTATAATGCGATCAAAGCCGTCCAACTCTGTCAATTGAGATGTATAGGTTGTTTGATCGATATAGCGTCGTTCTTCGATACCATTATTTCTGGCATCATATATATAGGTCGTCTTGCGGCCGGCGCTATCTTTTTCTTCAATAATATTTCCTACCGCATCATAGGTGTAGGTAATCGTATTGTATGGGAATTTCTTTTCAGCAATCCTGCCAACAACATCATACACATACTCAATCGTATCTCCCGGATTGGCATCAATCTCCTTGATAAGCCGGCCATTAACATCATACGCCCATTCACGCGTATATGAATCAGCAACGCCAGAAAGCTGCTCGAGAGCAAGCGACGCAAAGAGATCAGTATTATATGTATATGTTGTCTTTCTACCGAGCTCATCGGTGCTCGAAATTCGGTGATTTTCGATGTCATATTCATACGTCTTCTTTCCACCCAGTGGATTTATCTCTTGTTTGAGATTTCCGATATTATCATACGCATAGGTATATTTCGCGCCTTCTGGCGTGGTGTATGATGTTTTATTTCCATAGGCATCATAGGTGTAGGTATGCGTGATGCCTGCCTGAGTTTCACTGATGCGATAATTACCTGACGTGTCGTAAGTATACGTTTTTTTGTTTTCATTTTTGTCTGTATATGAGAGTATATTGCCATAACTATCATAGGTGTAGACTTCGGTTTTCCCCAAGGGATCCATGAGAGAGAGTATGTTTCCATTGGCTGTATCTATGGTATAGGACGTTATCTTCGTGATAGGAGGCAACGTGGGATTAGACAAGGATGTGGCCACTTCTTTTACTTGAATCATTCTGTTGAAAGTATCCTCATACGTGTATACTGTTTCGGTATGCCACTCAGCAGTATCGGGAAGTATTTTTTTGGTCACGCGCCGTTTCGCATCATACTCATATTGGGTGCTATTGCCTTTCTCGTCTGCCACCTTTGTCATCATGCCGGTGGTATTTCTCGTAATCTTTTTTGCTTTTCCCGACGTATCTTCGGAATAAACACGTAAGTTGTCGCTGTTGAAGCAGACCCGCTCGGAATAAAAAGACGTATCAGACTCGGTATCAAAATTTTTCACCAGCGTACAGTAGACGCTTCCCGGGGCCGCAGCATTTGGACCTTCGTATGAAAGCGAATAGAGCAGGGTTTTGTTTCCAGGATCCAGATCTGGATCAGAAACATGTTGCGCCGTTACTCTCCCTTGAGTATCGTAGGTATTATACAAAATAGTACCACGAGGATCTGTATGCGTACTGATACGATTCGAGGCATTATGCGTAAAGGTGTCCTTGATGGTTTCGGAAATACCACTGAATTTTTTTGTTTCTTTTACTTCCAAAAGATTCATGTTCGCATCGTAGCTATAAGTAAGAATACGGGAGTTGTCTATACTAACCGTATCTTTTATCTGGACTACTTTATCCCATAGAGCTGAATCCGTGGCTCCATAGGTAAATTGTATGGTTCTGCCAGATGCGTCCATAACAGTTTGAAGCAATGGCAAACCTTTGACACTCCCATACGACAAGTAGACTGTATTCCCATTTCTATCCTGGATAGACTCGACAATGGCCATGTTGTCGGTTAATTGTTTTGAAAATACATATTTTGTTCCTTCCAAATTCTGAAAGACGAGCTGATTATTCTTCCAATACAGAATTTCATCTTGACCAGGCGGCGCGACAAATGTCGTTCCACCGTCATTGGTAGTAAATTGCGTCACGGTGGATTCTCCCAAAAAGATAGAGACGACTTTGGTGGTTGGATGCTGATAATACACCATGTTGTAGGAAAAATCCCACCCATATCCAAAGCGTCCACTCCGGGCGACGAGTGTGCTGTTATAGACCCGTTTGAAATCCAAATCTTCTCCTCTGCCGGGAAATGCAATGTCGGTCTGCGTGAGTTCAAATGACCCTGTCCGAATATTCACCGGATCAGCGGCATAATTTTTGTCTGCTTTATCCGGAACAACAGTGACATATTTTGACATGTCCGAGGCAATTTGTGGCGTGGAATTTGCCGAGCTCGGATCCCAGCCCAAATATTTTTCAGAAATATCGGAGAAGCCATCGCTGTCACTATCAGGGAGTGTTCCTGACCCACTACAATAATTCTCTCTCATGATATGTGCGGTATTTGAAGAAATAGCTTTATTATTATTTTCATTCGTTTCAGAAAATGTGCCATTCGAGTCAATGAACACTTCAACTGAATAATAGGCGTCGAGTGTCATGTCGCATGACTCTGGAATGGTTCCCGACAGTGTCACGGCCTGATTATATCCGGCCGACATGTTTATAGAAGATGGAGAAACGTTCGCGAAACCAAAAAGCTTACCTGTTTTCGTATCTTTTAGTTTGAGCGTATACGAAACGTCGTTTGCAGTAGTGTTTCCGGAATTTTGAAGCGCAGCGTTCACAGAGAGCGAGCTTCCTGTTTTATATACTTGTCCACTATTCACCACCGAAGCGCTTGAGACCGAAAGATCAATCATTTGCGATTGTGTTATGGTGATTTGCTGATAATTGACGTTGTTTCCTTCATTGGATTCATTTTTCTCATCATTATTATAATCCGCGACAAATAGAATATAATAGGTTCCAGCAGGTTTGGGTGGAATTTGGACAGTCGCGTTCGTTCCTGTGAAACCTCCTCCGCCTAAAGATGGAGTAACATAAGAACCTAAGTAGAAATCTGAATCATCTTTCACCGTATCTGACGAAAAAAAGTACCCGAGAAGATTAAAGCCAGCACTCGCGTTTCCAATATTTTTTACCGTGCTTGCAACGTTGATAGTATCACCGGGCAAACCACTTGTCGGATTGATGCTCGGAGATTGAACCACCAAATCCGGATAGGTGAGAGGCGCTGAAACAGTAATCGCCCACTCCCCATTATTATTACTTCCGCTGGTTTCTGATACTTCTCCTTTGGCATCAATAAAATAATATATGTAGTATGTACCTGGACTTAAATTAGATGGCAATGAGTACGTCGCCGATTGATTAGATATGCTTCCAGGCGTTAAACTGGGTACCGCGTCATTAGCAAACACGTACATGTCGGAATACTCCGGGTTATCTTTTTTAAAATAATAATACAGCATACTTGCCCCTGCGTTTCCCAATCCTTCATTTTTTACACTGACATTGATAGTGATCGTCTCTCCTGCTTGCGCAGACGTCTTGCTAATACTTGCGCTCGAGGCAACCAAATCAGGCTTGGCCGGCGCTTCAATAGTCACTGCGATATAGTCTGTATTATTTTTTTCGTCTGATTCATTTTTTTCATCATTTAAGTAATCCGCTATAAAACAAATATACCGCGTGGTCCCCACATCGGCGTTCGACGGAATAATAATATCAGCGTCATCTTCATTGGATACTCCACCAGCCGATAGTGTTCCAACCGAATCGCTGGCAAGCCATGAATCGTCCGTGGTACAGGTATTGTTGGTGGAAAAGTAATATCCCACTTGTGATGATCCGGCGCTCGCGTTGCCAATATTTTTGACTTTTACTTTGGCGTTGATGGTTTGTCCGGGCGTGACTGTTGGGTCACTCACACTCTTTGAGTAGACAATAAAATCTGGTTTAGCGGCCACTGGCGGGGTGTAGGTAACATATAAATACGGAGCAAATGAGCTGCTATAATCTGAAGAATAGAATTGAAACAACCGTTGTTTACTACTCCACGAAACCGGCACAGTGTTGCCTGACGGGAAATTTGCTTCAGGTTCAATCAGAAAACCATAATTATTTGAAGGATTATTGATCCAACCCTCGATCATCGTATCGGATAACCCCCAAAAACACCACTTATCCTTGCAGGTATCCACATTAATTAACGCCGATGTTCCCCCACCGGTGAGACTCGATCTGATACTATCATAGGTAATGCCCGAATAACTCCATGATGTATTAATTTTTTTTGGTTTCATGTCAATATCCCCATTATATTCCCCACAGCCAATCGAGGCAGTGCCCCTCAGGTTTATATCCGCGTAAGTGACATCGCTCCCAGCGGGAATACCACTAACATCAAATTTAAAGACCGCGTGACGGCTTGCTGGCCCGGTAGGTTGACAATAATCAGGTTGACCTGAAGTGACATTATCATAGCCAAAAAAAAGCTTATCAGAAGTAGCCGTACTCTTGCCTTGTAACCAGTTGAGATGAAAGTCTAGACAGGCTGTGCCTGATCCTGGACAGGCATAATATGATGGATCAACCACGATTGGATATACTTTGTCAGGATTGAGCAAATAATCACCCGTAACCACCAAACCAATCTTTAGGACAGATTGATCTTTATCGTACTCGACAATCTGTTCTATAGGCTCGGCAGAAAGATCACGATACGAATCGTCAAGGACTTTGGAATCATAGATAATAGAGGAATCGATAAAGAGCGTTCCGGCCTCGTTCGAAACTATTTTCACAAGAAATGTGCCAGAGGTTTTGTCTGTGTATTTCTTGTCGCCTACAAAAATTTCAGCTCCTTTAGGAACAGTATATGTTTCCCAAAAGATAAATTTTTCACCTGATTGCATTCCGATCGGCTTTTTTTTGATTATTATTTCTTTGGTGCGAGACATTTTTTTGTCAATAAAATGAACGTCTACGCCAGGATATATATCGGCAAAAGAAGAAATTGTGTGTTTGGCTTCATTATTTTTTTGACTAAAATTAGCCCGATTTGCTGGCTGCGCGTTCATCGAGCCAGCGACATTCACTTTTTCCATGGCGCCAGCGCTCACTGTCACTCCCGTATTACGAGACAACGGCATAGAGAACGTGTATCCAGAGCTGTCATTTTTGTGAAGTTTTGATATCGGGTCTTCATTGAATGTATTCCAACCATCCGGTCGAACTCTTTTCACTCCTGTCTCGTCCGTATATATCGGTCTGGGAGCGGAATAAATTTTCATTTTTTTCTTGCCTCCATCCAAATCAGCCATGTCTCGATATTCATCCACCACATAAAACACTGGCACATTTTTTTCATCATTGATGACAATTTCTTTAGAGATGGACAGATCATCCACAGAGAGGTTATTCGCCACCGTTTGTTCCGGCACTGATTGGATACGTTCCGTAGCAAATGCCGGCAACATGGGTGTAAACACAAAACTCGCTATCAAAAACATAATACCGCAGCACTTCATTTGATCAAAGAGACGATGACTCATACGGGGGGTAAAAAAAACCCGCAAAACTGCGGGGTATATCAACCATTCTGTTTTATGGCTTCAAATTGCTTTGCTCCTGGGGACATAGTCAAAAAAGAAAAGATACGTATCTCCATATTATCAAACTATCAAAAAGTGTCAAGGGGTGACTTGCAGACTTATCCACAGCCATTAAAGGACAATAGAAACCAACTTCCCTTTCACATATATCACCTTCTTCGGCTCTTTGCCTCTTAGCCAATTCTGAATTTTTTCCTGGCTCAATGCTTTTTGTTTTACTTCTTCTTCTAATGTATCAACTGCAACAACCATCGTATCGCGCAATTTCCCGTTGACTTGAATCACAATGGTGAGATGTTCTTCTTGAATAAGATCGGCGTTATATTTTGGCCATGGTTCATAGGCGAGCGATGTGGTATGACCAAGCTGACTCCACAGCTCTTCTGCGATATGCGGTGCAAATGGAGAAAGGAGTTTGATGAAACATTCGAAATTAGAAACTGGAAACTGGGGCTGTTTATTTAATTCATTACTCAATTCCATTAATTTCGCAATTGCCGTATTAAAACTCATCGATTCTATATCATCACTCACTTTTTTAATAGTCTTATGGGTAATCCTTTCCATTTCCCTAATTTCTCCGCCAGAGGCGGATCCGTCCTTTGGCGGATAATTTCCTGAATTTCTAGTTTCTATTTTCTCTTTCAACTTCCACACCCGATCCAAAAACCGTCTCACCCCAATGAGTCCGTTCGTACTCCACGCGACCGGTTGATCAAACGGCCCCATGAACATTTCATATGCGCGTAGTGCATCAGCGCCAAATTTTTTTACCATTTCATCTGGATTCACCACATTCCCTCGGCTTTTACTCATCTTTTCTCCATCCTCGGCCAGGATAAGTCCATGCGATGTTCGTTTGGCATATGGTTCGCGCGTGGGGACAACGCCGATGTCATACAAAAATTGATTCCAAAAACGAGAATACAATAAGTGCAGCACGGTATGTTCCATTCCCCCATTGTACCAATCAACGCCCCCGACTCCATCCCGATTGCTATCAGAATTGCGCCGGGCAAGCTCTCCATCCATCCAGTACTTGAGGTTATCCATGGAAGCAAGCTCTTTATTATTTTTCGGATCACAATAGCGCAAAAAATACCAAGATGAGCCTGCCCAATTTGGCATCACGTCTGTTTCCCGTCGCGCTGGACCTCCACAACGCGGACAGATGGTTTCTACCCAATCAGTCATTGCTACGAGCGGTGATTCACCAGTGTCGGTTGGCTGGTATTTTTCTACTTTGGGGAGTTCGAGTGGGAGTTGGTCTTCGGAGAGTGGAATCCAACCAGGATTGAGGATTTTACCCCGTTGTAGAGACGCATTGCTATGCGTCTCTACAATATTTCGCGTCTCCACATTTTTTTTGCATTGTTCACAAAACACCAATGGAATCGGCTCACCCCAATAGCGCTGACGTGAAAACACCCAATCGCGAAGTTTGTACTGCACTTTTTGCTCTGCGAGACCACTCTTTTGGAGATAGGAGACGATTTCGTTCCGCGCCTCACCGGCACGTCGACCGTCAAATTCCGCCGGTTCCGAAAGAATGCCATTTTTCATATCCGAAAAACACACGTCCAAATTTTCCACCTTTTTTCTTTCCTCTGGATCAGATGGAAAGAGCACGGGCTTCAACCAAATATTGTATTTTTTTGCAAAAGCAAAATCTCGCTCATCATGCGCAGAGCATTTAACGATTCCCGTGCCATAGTCGGCTAGCGCGTAACTTGACACCCAGATTGGCAGATCGCCATTTCCGAGCGGGTCAACAATATAACGACCCGTAAAGATTCCTTCAAGTTCTTTTTCTTCTATAAAGCCTTGCTTCGACCGCTTTTCTAATATCTGCCGGCTAAAATCCAACACTTCTTTTTCATTTGGTAATCCAGCGACCAACGTTGAGAGCAAAGGATGATCCGGCGCAATCACGACAAAGGTATCAGCGTAACATGCTTCAAAGTGTGCTGAAAATGTTTGAATTTCCAGATCCATGTTTTTGATTGGCGCGGTAAAAACCAACCCTTCTGATTTTCCAATCCAATTCTCCTGCTGTACCTTTGCCTGTTCGATATAATCAACGGTTTTCAAACCATCGAGCAACGAATCAGCATATTTGGTAATCGCCAGCATCCATTGTTCTTTATTTCGTTTTTTAACTGGTGAGCCGCACCGTTCACATTTCCCATCAACCACTTCTTCATTTGCCAGTCCAATTTTGCAACTGGGACACCAATTGATCGGCACTAATTTTTTGTAGGCCAATCCATGTGTAAACAACTGCAAAAAAATCCATTGCGTCCATTTGTAATATTCAGGTTCACTTGTGGTGACTGCGCGCGACCAATCAAAACTAAAACCCAAGGATTTGAGCTGACACGTGAAATTCGCAATATTTTCCGCAGTAATCTCGGCCGGCGGCCGGCCTGTTTTGATGGCGTAATTTTCTGTTGGCAGTCCAAAGGAATCAAAGCCAATTGGATACAAAACATTGTACCCCTCCATGCGACGCTTGCGCGCAATCACATCCATGGCAGTGTACGACCGTGGATGACCGACATGAAGCCCTGCGCCAGATGGATATGGAAATTCAATGAGAGCGTAAAACTTTTTTTTCTTCGAATCCTCTGTTATCTCGAACGTTTTATTTTCTTCCCAAAACTCTTGCCACTTCTGTTCTACGTCTTGTGGGTTATATTCGCTCATATACTCTTGTTTATCCGCTATTTTTATCTATCTCCCTCACACTACCATGGATAGTGAGGGGGCGTAAACCAATTGACAAATCCTTTCTGTTGTGATAATTTTTCTTGGCTTCTTCTTGAAGCCCCATATGGGGAGCCGCGACGTGCTCGCGACTAGGAATACTGGACAATTCCATGGCTCCTGTCAGCAAAGGTGGCAACGGCAAATGAATGGCAGTCATCCGCTGACCTGACGGAGTTCTGCTGCCGACCACGGCCGTCAACGGACTAGCGTATCTCCGGCAAGGAGTGGAAGTTCTTGCTAGCGAATGGGTATTGGAGATGACAGTGATCGACTGTGATCAGAAATATCCAGGTCGAATTCCCATCCAGGGGTCTGGCTGACCAAGAAGAACCATCGAGGTGCATGCTCCACCATGCGCCTTCTCCATTTCCACATACCTCTGACAGACCACATGATCAATGAAACAACTCTATAATCTTCCTATGCAACACTGGATTCGCAATCACAATATCCTGTCTCTCTCGCGTCCATGGATTGCTATCACTATCTGTCACGACCGCTCCGGCTTCGGAACAAATAAGAGCCGCGGCGAGATAATCGTGGTCGAGTCCAGCATTTTGAACAAAAAAATCATACCCTCCGCTTGCAACGTAACAAGCTGCGTTCATGGTGCCGAGTGAACAAATCCATACCGTTGTTTCTTTGTTGAGTCCAACCGCAAATGTTTTGAATCGCTCAATGTGCGTGCCATATGTTTCTCCTGCTTCGCCTGCTCGGGAAAACGAACCATAGGCATAGTTGAGCGTTTCTTTCGTACTCACGTGAATAGGCAATCCATTTCGTGTAGCACCTTTTCCTTTTTCCGCAAAAAATAATTCATTCGCGATCGGATTATACACAGCCGCCATATATGGCTCTCCTTCTTTCATAATCCCCACGATATGACACCACAGTGGAATGCCAAAAGCAAAATTTCTGGTGCCGTCGAGTGGGTCGAGTATCCACTCAAACGCCGCGCCATCATTGATATCAATTTTCAGCTCTTCACTATGAATCTGATGATCCGGATATGCAGATTGAATCTTGTCAATCATGAGTTTCTGAATCGTCGTATCTGCTTCAGTGACCACATCCGAAAGGTTACTTTTAAATGTATGCGTGACACCTTTGTGAAAATAATCGATCGCGAGAGCGCTGGCGTCGTGGAGCATGCTTTGTAGAAAGGAAGCTATATCTTGCATAAATGATGAGATGATGGGGTGAGAAGGTGTCGCAGTCATCACTTCATCGCTCCCGCAATCCGCTCAATCGCCAACACAAACGCTGCTGTGCGCATATCAATGCTGTATGTTTCTTTCATGTTCCAGACAGCGTGAAACGAATCAACCATAATTTTTTCTAGTTTCTCAAGCACCGCTGCTTGGGTCCAATGTTCGTCTTTGACATTTTGATCCCATTCAAAATAACTCACGGTGACTCCCCCGGCGTTCGCTAGGACGTCGGGCACAACGATTACATCTTTTTGTTTGAGAATTTCATCGGCTTCAGGCGTCGTTGGACCGTTTGCCAATTCAACAATCGCCTTCGCTTTTATTCGTGAGGCGTTATCTTTCGTAATTTGATTTTCAAGCGCTGCCGGCACAAGAATATCTACTTCCAATTCCAGCAGTTCTTCGTTACTGATTCCACGACAATATCCATCATTGGGGATTTGTTTAATATCACAGACACTTCCAACACAATAACAGCCGAGCATTCCACCTTCTTGTTTCATCTGCTCTGCCTTTTCTGGATCAATCCCGTCGGCATTGTAAACTCCGCCCTTGGAGTCGCTGACCGCGATAATTGTATAGCCTTCTTTATGCAAGAGTTTGGCCATGAAACTGCCCGCGTTACCAAATCCTTGAATCGCAATGGTGGTATTTTTGGGAGTCCAATTCATTTTTTTCACAAATTCCCGCACGCAATACACGCCACCCTGGGCTGTCGAAAATCCGCGGCCTTCTGAACCACCTTGCTCGATTGGTTTTCCGGTAATCATACCTGGATCGGGTCGACCGATAATTTTTTCAAATTCATCCCGCATCCATGCCATGATTTCTGGAGTCGTATACACATCTGGAGCCGGCACGTCAATGTGAGAGCCAAGGAGTGGCCACATTTTTTGCACATACCCGCGAGACAATCGCTCCAGTTCTCCTTTTGATAATTCTTTGGGGTTTACTATCACCCCGCCTTTTGCTCCACCCATAGGAAGCCCGACGGTCGCACATTTGATCATCATCCAAAAAGAAAGGGCTGTGACTTCGTCTTTCGTTACATCCGGATGATACCGAATGCCACCTTTATACACCCCAAGCGCGTTATTGTATTGACTGCGATAGGCGGAAAAAATTTTGAGCTCCCCATTGTCCATCTTGACCGGAATGGCTACGCTTACAAATCGGTCGGGGCGCTTGAGCCTCTCGTGAATATCCGGATTAAGATGCATTATGTTTGAGGCTTTGTCGAGTTGGGCGAGGGCGTTGTCGAATGGATTCATATTTGTTTCTCAATAAACGCCTTCAATTTCTCCTTTCCAACTCCACCGATCAGGTGATCAACGACTAATCCATCTTTGAATATCAAAAAGGTGGGGATACTAAGGACTTCATATTTTCCCGCTGTCTCAGGGTTATCGTCCACATTCAGTTTCACAATTTTTATGTTCGTCGCATCCATCTCCTGCGCTAACTCTTCAACAAATGGTCCTGTCATCTGGCATGGCCCGCACCATGGCGCCCAAAAATCGACAAAGACAGGAATCTGAGACGCTAACACTTCTGACGCAAATGTGGCGTCGGTGACAATGTATTCCATAATAAAGATGGTCAATAATCAATGATCAATTGTCTCTGTCCGAATTCATGATTCTACAACCCCAGCGTCCTCACCTTGGATTCCTCAGAGTAAATCTCAAGCACATCACCAACCTCAATCTTCACTTTTCCTTGAAATTGCATCCCGCACTCACTGCCGCCTGGCACTTCTTTGACGACTTGTTGCCCTACCTGCAACTGAACAATCGTGCCCTCACCTAGAATCTCGCCTGCCCGTTTCACGCGAACCTTTGCCCCGGTTACGCATTTCCCTTGTTCTACTCGGCCGCCCACTGTCATCATATTTTTTTCTCTCCGAAATATGGCAAGGACCTTGAGGATACCCAATTCTATCACAATTTTTTCTACATCCAAAAGTTTTTCGAGCTCTTCTTTCACCCAGTTAATGACATCATAAATAATGGTGAATTGCCGAAACACAATCTGTCTGTCTCGCATAAGTTCCTCTGCAAGCGTGGTTGCCTTTACGCTAAAACCAATAATAAAAGCGCCGCCTGCGTCCGCCTTGTGCACATCGTCGTCAGTGATATTGCCCAAACCTTTGCCAATGATTTTTACTCCCACTTTTCCATGTTGAATTTTTTGCAATGATCCAAGAAGCGCCTCGAGAGAACCGAGCACATCAGCCTTCACAAGCACGTTCACGGTTTTCTTTTTCTCTTCCTCTGTCTCATCCGAATCTGTCGGAAGAATCGTCTGTTTTTCTGCTCCGGTTTGTACTGTTTTCTTTTGGCGCAGATCAATCGGCTTGGCCCCCGCGGCTTTGCGAACATCGAGAATGTCCCCTACCTCTGGCGCTGCTTTGAACCCGATAATCTGGACAGGAGTCGAGGGCAGCGCAACATCAAGAAGTGTGCCAGTATGGTCTTTCATGGCTCGAATTTTGCCGTATAATTCCCCATTCACCACAAGCGGATCCCCTGCTCGAAGCGTTCCTGTGTGAACCAACACGGTCGCGACCGGTCCGCTCCCTTTGTCAATGTGCGATTCAATGATGGTGCCAATCGCGGGCATATCTGGATCTGCCTGGATCGTGTCTACCTGCATATCAGCAAGCAAGAGCAACACATCAAGAAGTTTGTCAATTCCGGTATTTGCTTTTGCGGAAATCCCGATCATGGGAACAGTGCCGCCCCATTCTTCTCCGATAATATCTCGGGCTGAAAGGTCTGCTTTTACCCGTTCAATATCCGCGGTATCCTTATCAATTTTATTGATCGCAACCACAAACGGTAATTTTGCGGCCCGAATGATTTGAATCACCTCTTCGGTCTGGGGCTTGACGCCATCGTCTGCCGCGACGACCAAAATAGCAATGTCTGCGACTTTTGCGCCGCGAGAACGCATCACAGTAAACGCTTCATGTCCAGGTGTATCAATAAACGTAATGAGCCTCTCTTCTTTGGTCTTTGGATCTTTCCAAATCGTCTGATACGCGCCGATATGCTGGGTGATTCCTCCTGCTTCTTTGTCGGCGATATGCGTTTTTCGAATCGTATCAAGCAATTTTGTCTTTCCATGATCCACATGACCCATGACAATCACGATCGGTGGTCGTGCGATCAGCCCAGTCGCAGTCGCCAGTGCGTCGCTCACAATATTTTCTTGCGGTATATTGGCAGATGATTCCTCCAAACTTCCACCCATTTCTTTTGCCACCTGAAACCCTAATTCTCCTCCCATAATCGAAGCGGTGTCGAAATCAATGGATTGATTTTGATTCGCAAGAATGCCATTTTTCATGAGCTCGGTGATGAGTTGCGTGACAGGAATCCGCATGCACTCGGCCAGATCTCGGACAGTAATAAGAGATGGAATATAAATGGTTTCTCCACTTTCACGGCGAAGCTCCTGTTCTTTGCGCTTTTTTTCTTCTTGTTCCTCAATCCGTTTCCGTTCCATATCCCGTTTGATCTGCGGCCATTTTCGCGTGATTTGGGTAGCCACGGAAGTGTCTATTTTGATGGCCCGAAGCCCAATATCAAAACCATACTGTGGGAGGACATCCAAAAGTATCTTGGTGTTCACACGAAGTTGTCGCGCAAGTTCGGAGACGTTGATGCCGGCCATATCGTAAATCTAAAATTATGGTAGGAGCTTGGCTCATCACGTATAAAGTGTTGCCAGTATATGAGACGAGAAGATAAAAGTCAATAAAACAAAAGAAGACCATTCTGTGTCTTCTTTTCTCTCTAGCAAAATCATTGCAACAACCCCACTATGAGCAGCGCCACAATATTCGCCACTTTGATCATGGGATTGATTGCCGGACCTGCCGTATCTTTGTATGGATCTCCGACCGTGTCTCCGGTGACTGCTGCTTTGTGCGCATCGCTTCCCTTTCCACCATAATGTCCGTCTTCAATATATTTCTTGGCATTATCCCATGCACCGCCTCCTGTAGTCATGGAAATCGCGACAAACAAACCGGTCACAATCGTTCCGACCAGGAGTCCGCCAAGGGCCGCGGGGCCCAAAAAATATCCGACAATCAATGGAACAAGGATGGGAAGAAGCGCTGGCAACACCATCTGTCGAATCGCTCCTTTTGTGACAATGTCAACACAACGCGCGTAATCGGGTTTCCCTGTGCCTTCCATAAGTCCTTTGATTTCTCGAAACTGCCGTCGCACCTCTCCTACCACATGTTGCGCCACTTTTCCCACTGCTTCCATGAGATAGGCGCTAAAGAGATATGGGAGAAGTCCACCAATAAACAACCCAGTCAAAACGTTTGGATCATCAATTTGAAATTTTGCAACAATCGAATGCGCAGTGAGCTCGTGTGTAAAATCAGCAAACAGAACAAGCGCCGCAAGAGCAGCGCTTGCAATCGCGTATCCTTTGGTCACTGCTTTGGTCGTGTTTCCCACAGCGTCGAGTGGATCTGTGACAGCGCGCACACTTGCATCAAGGCCCGACATCTCCGCAATACCCCCCGCGTTGTCTGTAATAGGTCCATACGCGTCAATTGTAACAATAATTCCTGTGAGAGAAAGCATCGCCATCGCAGCAAGCGCAATCCCATAGAGCCCGGCAAACAGGTACGCACCAAGCATGGCGAGAACAATGCAGATGACAGGCAGAGCCGTCGCGCGCATTGAAAGCGCGAGCCCAGCGATCACATTCGTGCCATGTCCAGTTCCGCTTGCTTTGGCAATATTTTTTACTGGTTTGTATTTTGTTGATGTGTAGTACTCAGTAATCCATACCATGACGCCAGTCAGGAGAATTCCAATCACAGTGCTCACGAAAAGTCCCACCCATGGCCGATCAAGTCGTGGGGCAAAAAAGATACACAGAGGCACAAAAGCGATAAGCGACAACAGGGCGGATACGATGAGTCCTTGATAAAGCGCCTGCATGATATTCTTCTTTTTCCCTAATCGAATAAAAAATATACCAACAAGAGAGGTAAGAATCGATATCGCTCCAATCACAAGTGGAAACAAGACTGCGACGTTTTCTTTTCCCTCAAATGTGAGAGACCCGAGAAGAATCGCGGCAACAGCAGTCACTGCATATGTCTCGAACAAATCCGCTGCCATGCCCGCGCAATCCCCTACATTATCCCCTACATTATCCGCGATGACTCCAGGATTTCGTGGATCATCTTCTGGAATGCCTGCTTCTACTTTTCCAACCAAATCAGCGCCCACGTCCGCGGCTTTGGTAAAAATGCCTCCGCCAATACGAGCAAAAATAGAAATGAGGCTTCCGCCAAACGCAAGGCCGATAAGGGCGCTGGTATCTTTGGTAATAAAATAAAACCCAGAGACGCCAAGAAGCCCAAGACCGACAACAAGCATGCCGGTGACTGATCCTCCTCGCACTGCGATCTCAAGCGCTGGACCAAGGCCTTTTTTGGCTGCCTCAGTGGTCCGCACATTTGCCTGCACAGAAATCATCATGCCGAGATATCCTGCAAGCCCAGAAAACACAGCGCCGACCAAAAATCCGTACGCCAGTTTCGCGCCCAGCGCAAAAAAGAGAATAATAAACACGATGAGCGCCACGATCGCGATGGTGCGATATTGGCGCTTGAGATATGCGACCGCCCCTTCCTGGATCGCTCGCGCGATTCCCTGCATGCGATCGGTTCCTGCACTTTGTTTTTTGATCCACTGGATAAAATAGACGCTATAGAGAATTGCCAATACCGCGCTTCCGAGAATGAAAAATGCTGTGAGCATATATTGCTGGAATGGATTCAATTAACTTATAACAAGTTTCTGTACGAACTCATAGCGAGTTTCCGCGTCTTTCCTGTCCGCAACGCGCGGGTTTTGGAGGCAAAGAAAAAGTGATGGGATGGCGCGAGAGGAAAAAACCTCGTTCATGAGTTCTCTCTGATCGACTGCATGGAGCATGATCTGATTTCTTTTTTCTGTGCTGGGAACTCCCAGGACCAAAACCTTCATGCATGGAGCGACTCGTGGGTGGCTATACTGTGTTTTGGAGGGAAGAAAAAAGGAATCATGACGATGCTGAAGTGAAACTGGTTATGAGTTGATAAATAAACTGGCGGAAGTATAGCGAAAAAGCTTCTTTTTGACAAGACGTCACTTCTTCTTTGTCACTTCTTCCTCGCCAAAATCACATACCCCTGACTCTCGATCCATCGACCAAGAAAAAGCATTTCGATGAATGAGTAGAGCTCGGCAATCGCGGTCGAAACCGGATGGGTCAATTTTTTTATGCGGCAGAGAAACCAATTGATGCTCTTGAGAATAGGAAACCCATGGGATTTCTCAAATGCAGGGTATAATTCATTCGGATGCGCAAAAAATTTCGCCCATACGGTCGTGTACATTTTTTCAATCTCAAAACCGGCTTGTTCAAGAAGTTCAATAAGGATATCTTTGGAATACAAAGAAATGTGCATATCTTTGTGTGGATCCACGTTGAGTCCACGGCGCATGAGATAGTTTCGAATGTATGCGTGTCTGCCAAGCGCAGACTCTGCAAACATCGCAAGCACGCCTCCATCGCGCAATACTCGATGAAGCTCCTCCAGCCATCGCGGCACATCATGCACATGCCCCAACACATCTGACGAGTACACCACATCCACAGATTCAGCATCATATGGAAGTGTGTACCCATCGAATCGCTTGATCGACGCCCACACGCCAAAATGTTTCATCTTTTCTTGCGCAATCTCTACTTGCATTTCGACCACGTCAAACCCCGCCACCTCAACTCCTCGTCCAAACCATTTTTTGAAATCAATCACTGTGGCTCCTGTGCCGCACCCCACATCCACCACAACTGGCCGATATTTTTCTCCACCTGCAATGGTGCGATATCGATGTATGATATCTTCGACATGACGTCGAATAAACCGATAGAGAAAAAACTTCTTTGGATAAAACAAAAGAAGAACTCGGTCGAGCAGTCTCACTCGCTCACCTCGAAACACGGGGTCACTATCCCAAATTTCAGATCCATCATCTCCGACAATGCCCCAACCGAGGGTTGTTGTTTTTTCTGACATATCGTTCGCGTGTATGCGATGTTGCGCCCGTTGTTTTCAGCACAGATTTTTGCTTTACTACAGAGCTATTTTAGCACTCCAAGCCCTCAATTACAATAGGCGCAATTTGGGTGGAGTGAAAGAGAAAAAGGTGAATAACACAGAAATTATTCACCGTGCCCCCTTCACGTAACCATCTACACCATGTTCATATATCGAGAATGATATCATGTTCCGGGTCAATCGTTCATCGCCACTGTAGATTCTTGGCTCTATAAAGCCATTTTGACAAACTTTTTCCTTTCTGCTATACTTCTCAACAGTTCACAGATTTATTTCACATCAGGAACCTCAGCGACAGGATATGATTTCGATGAAGCAGAATCAAACATTTCGTCTCTATCTGCATCTTCCTCAAACAGAGCCACATACGATAAAAAGGCCCTGTTTTTGATCCATTCTTCGTTGTCGGTTCCTCTTCACTAAAGAGGAATTATATGTCATCTATCTATCTTAGCCTGTTTCTTGTTGGAGGTATTGGTGTCGGAGTTGCGATCGGGTACATGATCCGAAAGCAAGTCGCCCAGGCCAGAGCAAACTCAGTCGAAGCGCTTGCGGAAAAACGTCTCACCGAAGCAAAAAATAAAGAGCAAGAATTACTGTTCAAAGCCAAAGAAAAAGCCATCAAAGTCATCGACGACGCCAAAAAAGAAGAAGATCAACGGCGCGCGGAACTGCGCAATATCCAATCACGACTCGAAAAGCGCGAATCCATGTTTGATCAAAAACTTCTCGAATTTGAAGATCGAAAAGGAAAACTCCAACAAAAAGTAGAGGAGATACAAGCGATCAAACAAAAAATAGATACCGTTCATGAAACAGCGACAACGCGTCTTCAGGAAATCGCGAACTTCACCACCGAGCAGGCCAAAGAAGTATTATTTCAACGAATAGAAGAAACATCGCACAAAGATCTCATGGATCGTATTTTGAAATTTGAAAAAGCAAATACAGAGCGACTGGAACAACAATCCAAAGAGATCATAGTGACAGCCATGCAGCGCACAGCCGCGTCTCACGCTGCAGAGATGACATCCACGGCAGTTCCACTCCCCAGTGATGAAATGAAAGGACGCATTATCGGCAAAGAAGGGCGCAATATCAAAACCCTTGAAAAACTATCGGGATGCGAACTGATTATTGATGAAACACCTGATCTGATCCTTGTTTCCAGTTTCTCGCCGATCCGACGTCGCGTGTGTTTCCTCACCCTTGAAAAACTCATCAAAGATGGTCGGATCCAGCCGGCACGGATTGAAGAATATTTTGAAGAGGCCAAAAAAGATCTGACGATTGATATTCAAAAAGCCGGAGAAGAAGCACTCCACAAAATGGGAATCATTGCCAGTGATCCAAAACTCGCGTCTATTGTCGGCCGGCTCAAATATCGGACAAGTTATGGCCAAAATGTCCTCAACCATTCACTCGAGGTGGGATATATCGCGGGCATTATGGCAGAAGAACTTGATATGGACCCGGCCAAAGCTCGTCGCGCAGGATTTTTTCATGATATTGGAAAATCGGTCGATCATGAAACCCAAGGAGCACACACTGAAATCGGCTACACGATCCTCAAAAAATTCAACATGGATGAGGATTCCTGCCAGGTGGCCCTCACGCATCATGATACCAACCCGCCACTCCTCATCACCAAGCTGTGTATGGCGGCTGATGCAATTTCAGCCTCTCGCGAAGGAGCAAGACGCGATAGTGTGGAACAATATGTGGCGCGACTCAAAGATCTAGAAAAAACAGCCAAAGATTTCCCCGGTGTGGATAAAGTCTACGCGATCCAGGCAGGGCGAGAAATTCGTATCTTTGTGAATCCGCATGATATTGATGATTATGCGTCGTACAATCTTGCCAAAGACATCGCGCGCCGAATCGAATCAGAACTCCAATATCCTGGAGAGATCAAGGTCAATGTGATTCGAGAAACCCGGGTGATTGAGTATGCTCGTTGAGTCAGATGGCAAATTCGCAATGAGCGAACTGTCCAACTTGCCAACTGATCATGTGTATAACCTTTTTCGCTTCATTGACGAAAATAATTATTCGATGGTACTATAGGTTTAGATTTCATTTTCATTCCCTCGTTCCTAACCCCCTAACACATATGCACACAGTCAACAAAGCCCGACTTGCAGAGCTTATTGCTGAAAAAGTTGGCATGGTAAAAAAAGAAGCAGAAAGCATGGTTGAGGCTTTCACCATCATTGTCACAGAGACGCTCAAAAATGGTGGAGAAGTAACCATCGCCGGTTTTGGCGCATTCAGTCCAAAGACACGCGCTGGCCGTGTGGGCGTGAATCCACAAAGACCCACAGAGAAAATTCAAATTCCTGCAGTCACTGTTCCAAAATTCAAAGCAGGAAAAGGGCTGAAAGATGCGTTGAAAGGAAAATAATCTGATTCTACTGACTATTCGCACATAGGTTAATAGAGTAAAAATTTCAGATTTGGATGCAGCGCGCCGCCATGGAGCCCGAAAAAACCGCAGATGTATCAGTAGATACATTGAGGATTTTTTTGGGCGAATGGCAAGCGTTGCGCCAAATATGGAATTTTTGGCATTAAGCTATGTGTGAATAGTCAGTAGATGTACAAAAAAGACCTCCATAACGGAGGCCTTTTTGACAAAAAATTCACAAAATGTCAGGGTTAGTAATCTCTCAACTTACTCACAATATCCATGGTCTGAATTTTTTCTAATGCTTTTGCCTCGATCTGTCGAATACGCTCACGAGTCACATCAAATTCTCGTCCCACTTCTTCGAGAGTATGCATCACGCCATCTCGAAGGCCAAATCGCATCTCAAGAATCTTCTGTTCACGAGGCGAGAGATGTTCGATCGCCTTGACAATATAATCTTTGAGAAGCTGCACGCCTGCGACATGCGATGGAGACGCATTTTTCACGTCCTCAATAAAGTCCGAGAGAGATGTATCATCGTCATCGTCATCGCCAACAGATGTTTCAAGCGATACGGTATCTTGCGAAATTTTGATAATTTGTTTGATTTTGTCGAGCTCTTCACCGAGCTCAGCGGCAAGCTCCTCAGGCGTCGGATCTCTCCCCAAATCCTGCAGAAGTCTGCGCTCCACCTGCTGAAACCGATTGATGGTTTCGACCATGTGGACCGGAATACGAATGGTACGGCTCTGATCAGCAAGCGCGCGCGTGACCGCTTGTCGAATCCACCAAGTGGCATACGTGGAAAATTTATATCCCTTTCGATAATCGAATTTTTTCACTGCGCGAAACAGACCGATGTTGCCTTCCTGAATCAGATCAAGAAGGGATAATTGCTTTCCGACAAATTTCTTTGCGATAGACACCACAAGACGCAGATTCGCTTCGATCATTTTTCGCTCCGCACCCCTGTCATTGCGCTCCTTGGCTTTCGCAAGCACGACTTCTTCTTCAGCGGTAAGAAGAGAAATTTTTCCAATTTCTCGCAGATACATCTGGATGGAATCCTGAGAAATACTCCCCAAATCAAACTCACCTTCCACATCCGGCTGTTCTCCTTTCATCTCATTCAGCATTTGCTGCTGATCCCCTCCCCGTCCCTGCCCCAAAAGCCCTCCCTTTACTTCTATGATAGCAATACTGCTACGATCCAATGCGTCACAAAATCCTTCGTATACAGGAAGATGATACTCCATGCGTGGAAATAGTTGCAAAATTTCGACATCTGTCAGAAATCCCCGACCTTTTCCTTTTTGAAATAAATGCCAGAGCGCTTGTGGCGTGGGTTCGACAATCGGCGCTTCTTGTGGTTTTGGTTGAGGGAAAAATGGTGGTTTTCTTTTTTGTTTTCGAAATGCCTTCTTGAACTCTCTCCTTTTGGTTCTTTTTTTGAATCGAGACGGAAATCTCACCTTTCTTTTGGGTTTCAGCGCCATCTTTTTCTTCTGTGCCTTTCGCTTGGTGCGAACGATTTTTTTATGAATTGTGTGGTGGTTTTTCGATTTCATGGTGTTTCATTTGATCACCTTAGAGTCTGTCTCACAAATCTCTTTCGTCGCGAAAATCATACATTTTGAGCGAAAACTGTGCGGAGCGAGGAGTAATACTGGATAGTATTGCGACGCTCACCCCCCAATCACCCGCTGAAAATCTTCCATAAGAACCCGAACACGCTCCCGGTCTCCTCGTTCTTCTGCTTCTCCAATGGCAGATGTTATTTCCTGTCGTTTCTTTTTCTTCCATTCCTCTCGAATGTCTCGTATCAAAGACGCTACATCTTGCCGAATTTCCTTTTCTTCTTTTTCAGATGCAAAAAATAAATCTGCCTTCATGAGGAGGTTTTCGATGGTCTCTCTGTCATTGTCGGTTTGAACTGTCTCACGCAGTTCAGTGAAAGTAATAAAAGTATTCGTAGTATACTGATTTTTTATGGCTTCGTAAAGAGAAGAAAATGGACTTGTGGACAACACGGAATCAAGGGAGGCGAGCACACTTGGAAAAAACGAACGAACGACCAAAGGAAATCGAACGAGATAGAGAACAAATTCTTCGATGAGGCGATCCAGCCTGCTTGTTTCCTCTATAATTGGACGGGAAAAACTGTTCGTCGTTTGTGGACTTTTTGAATTGTTTGAACGGTAGGCATGTTTTTCGTTGCGTAGAATCCGCTGAGCATCTTCTCGAAGTACCGCGGATTCTACGCCCACTTTTTCTGAAAGGACTTGGATCCAATGATCGCGCTCCACGGCATACGGAATCCGAAGAACCTCGGGGAGAAGTGTGTTCACCACCTCTTGCTTGTGCTTGGGATCAGACAAATTCTTTCCTGTGAGAACGCGATCAAAATACCAGTACATAATATCTTGCGCATCGCCCACTGCTTTCAACCACTGATCAGGATTATTCTTCACACACTCATCCGGGTCTTTCCCAGCGCCCGGAGGAATGATAATCACGCGGATATTCATGCCTTTTTCAAGCGCGATATCAATACCTCGCTTCGCGGCAGCCTGCCCGGCCGTATCCGCGTCAAATGCCATAGAAAGATTGTGTGAATACCGCTTCAGAAGCTGTATCTGATGCTCTGTGAGGGTGGTTCCACTTGTGGCGACAACTTCTTTCATCCCTCCCTGCGAAACCGCGATCACATCCATTTGCCCCTCGACCAATACAATTCGGTCAGAGGCCTTGATCGCCTGCTTAGCTTTGTCAAGTCCGAAAACAACACGGGATTTATCATACAAAATAGTCTGAGGAGTGTTGACGTATTTACCTCCTGCGTTTGGTGTTTCGACAAGAATGCGTCCCATAAACCCCACCACACCCCCATGCACATCACAAATGGGGAACATGATGCGCCCACGAAAGCGATCATAAAATCCTCGCGAGGATCCCTCTACCGCGCCTTCTCGCTGAATGGTAAGGCCTGACGCAACCAGATCATTGATGCTATATCCCTTTTTCAAAAGATATTGTGTGAGAAGATCCCATTGATCTGGAGCATAGCCGATCTGCCAGATTGCCATTGTCTCATCTTGAATCCCCCGCTCTTTCACATATGCCCGCCCGGCCGCGGCCAGGTCCATTTTGATAAGAAAATTGTGAAAAAATCGAGCAGATTCGGTATTGATGTCTCTAAGCCGATTTTTTTGACTGGAATTCACATCATTCTCTCGATTGGTGAGAGCCACTCCAGCGCGAGAAGCCAAATTTTTCAACGCCTCGACAAATTCAAGCCCTTCGATTTCTTGTACAAACGTAAAAACATCTCCGCCTTTGTTGCATCCGAAACACTTGAAGCTCTGCCTTTCGCGATTCACCATAAATGATGGTGTCTTTTCGCGATGAAACGGACAAAGACCTTTGTGATTCACACCCGAAGGCTTCAGTTGGACGTATTCAGAGATGAGATCAATGATATCGATTTTTTCTTTGATAAGATCAACGTCGGACATATTTCTATCCTATAAGCCCATTAGTACAGTAACGAAATATGCACAAAAAAACAAGAGGGGCACGGCTTCCGCTCCCTTCCCCTTATTCTTTTTTTCTTTGCCTCCAACGCTCGGGGCAAAAACACACATGTATGGAACGACTCATGGATGGCTATGATGTATTCTGGATGGAAGAAAAAAGGAATCAGGAGATGCTGATGGGAAACTTGCTATATGTTCTATCTCTCAATTCTCAGCCGAGCCATCTCTATCGCAGTTTTTCCCCAATCAGCGGCAAGACTTTTTTTGCCAAGTGACCGGTCCCGCGCCTGTTTTTCTGTGAGGCATGTGAGGACGCCAAAAATAACGGGCACTCCTGTCTCGAGTCCGATTTGCATAATACCGCGCGCCACTTCCTCTGCAATATATTCAAAATGCATGGTTTCGCCTTTGATAAGGCATCCGATTGCGATGACGGCGTCAAGTGTGTGACGTTCGATCAATGCCTTTGCGCCAAAGGGTATTTCAAACGTACCGGAAACTTGCAGAGTGACAATATCATTTTTCTGTACACCCTCATCAATCAGGGTGTTTTTGCATTTCTCGAGCATGACAGACGTGTATTCCTCGTGCCACTTCGAGACGACGATGCCAATTCGAAGACGCATATGGATACTTACTGACTACACATCATTTTTGTGAGTGTGTCAATCTCGATATTCACACAATCCCCTTTCTTCAGATTTCCAAGGGTCGTATGTGTGAGAGTAAATGGAACGAGCGCCACAGTCACTTCATTTTTCTGAATACGTGCAACCGTAAGACTCACGCCGTCCACAGCAATTGAACCTCGCGGCACAACGAATCGTATCAATCGGTTTGGTAAAACAATAACCAATAAATGACTTTTGACTTTTGACTTTTGACTTTTGATTTGCACAACGGTGTCGACATGCCCACACACAAAATGTCCACCCACTTCATCCCCCACTCGAAGTGATGATTCCAGATTCACGACGTCCCCTACTTTTTTGTCACCAAGTGTTGTTTTTTTAAGTGTTTCAAACGCAACATCAAAAAAAAGAACATTGCCTATTTTTTTTGTCACAGTAAGACAGACGCCAGAGATAGATACGCTTGAACCGAGTCGCACCCGCTTACGCACAACAACATCTTCAATACCAAGAGTCATCCCCTCGTTGGTGGATATTTTTTCTTTTACTCGGCCGACTGATTGGATGATGCCGGTAAACATATTATTTTCCTAACAATTCCTTCACCCGTTCCACATCTCTATCAATCTTCTGTGCGAGATCTTCCTTGGAAAGCCCCGCGACCATCTCACTCACCTTTTCCACCACCTCCACCTCAATGTTTTCACCATACAGATTACTATCCTCAAAGTCAAGAAGATGTAACTCGCATTTCCACGGTGTTTCCTGAATAGCAAGAGCTGCCGCATATTCTTTTCCCAGCAGAAAAGAACGCGCAGCATATACGCCAGCGCGGAGAGCTAGTGTATCTTGTGATGTATCAAGATTCGCAGTCGGAAATCCCAGACCTCGTCCAATTCCATCTCCATGAATGACTTTCCCGATAAACATTGATGTTTGATTCATACATACTTCGGGATAACTCACATCATCTCTCGATACACTCCCCCAATCTGATCCACAATTTTCTCCCACGTGTATTTTTCTTCCACGGCTCTTCGTGCTTCTTTTTTCCACTCCTCTCGATCTGTTTCTTCTGAAAAAAATCCTATAATTTCCTTCATCAGTTCGGCTGAATCGCCTGGTGGAAACGTCAGCCCCCCATCATCGGCGATTGTCCGGACACCTGGGAGATCACTGGCAATCACAGGCACCCCGCTTGCCATTGCCTCAAGAAGCACCATGCCAAATGCTTCTCCTTGCGTTGTCGAAGGAAGAATAAATAAATCGGCAAGATTATAATGCAAGGGTAATTCTTCGTTTGATACCGCGCCGACAAATCGGACTCGATCAGATATTCCAAAATTTTTCGCGCGCGTCTCATATGAGTCTTTGAGCGCCCCCGCCCCCACAAAAATCGTCTGCGCATAAAACCCACTCCCTTTCAAACGCACGAGCGCATCAAGGAGCACGGGGATTCCTTTGAAATAATGCGCTTCATCCATGCCCCCGACAAAAAGAATAGTCGGAATATTTGGATTCATTTGATACTCGGCAAAAAGTTTCTGAGGTTTTTCGCGCGGAAAAAATTGACGAACATCAACTCCAAACGCGATCTCATGCCACTGCTTTGGATGCGCCGTATAATGAAATGCTGCCTGACTGGATCGAAGAAAATCAAAGGAGCTCACAATGAGACAATCAGCCGTATCAAGAATTTTTGGAAGCAAATACTTCGCGTAGAGAGAAAAAAGAGCGCCTTTCCATCCCGGAGCGCGCGTATCCATGTGATAGGTCACGACAAGACGCCGATCTCTTTGCCGCATCCGCCAGCGTCGTACCATATTGACGGTGCCAAAAAAGGGATAATGGAGATGGACGATATCAAAGGTATCAAGTTTCCGGATGAGTGCTCCGATATACGCTGCATTGCCATAACGGAATGGGGTCGGAAGACGACGCGCGTAGTCTTTTGTTTTTTCGATTGATGGATCTGCACGAGACTCATAGACACCTGGAGTAAACACTTCTACTTCGTGACCTTGTGCGACCAGATGGCTTGCGATTTGAAACACGGCATTACCCATCCCGCCATAGTATGGTGGATATGTGCAGACAATGTGAGCAATGCGCATATGATCTTAGACTTCGGATTTCGGATTTCGGATTTCGTTCTTCTCTTTTGCTTTCAAAGCAATTTCGCGTACGATTTTCGTCATATCCCGATGCAATGATTCCATTTTGATATGAAAACGGAAGAGAAGAAAAAAAATAATAGCCACAGAGGCATAGATAATCAGATCGGATCCACGGCCGATACCAAGTCTATGTGCGATCACGAGAGTACTATTCGGAATCAACACAACAATTGCCGCGCACACCCAAAAGACAATCCAAAATATCGTCCCTTTTATACCAAGAAACCCTTCACGATACCTGCGAAATACCACAACGATTGCGACGATCACGAAGATGAGAAAAAAGATTTGAAAAAGATTCATAGAATTAGGACGTATGTGTTTGCCTCTCAAAGAGGCGTTCACCTCTCTTTTTTCTCATGAGGACTGTGTGAGCGAGGTGATACGCCCGTTATGGACGTGTGCGGTCGCAGGGCGTACACCGATCCTCAGAAGGACGCGAGTTTCCTCAGCGAGAAAAAGAGAGGTAAGCGCCGATGGCAAACGCATAGGTCCTAAGAATAATTTACAA
>CAYJXK010000008.1:0-31473 GCA_964374115.1 uncultured Gammaproteobacteria bacterium | reverse complement strand
TAACTAACTATATCCCCGTCAAGCAATACTTCTGGACAAACAAAGGCCGTCAGGCCTCTGTGTTGTTTCGCCCGTGACCAGGATCAAACTGCGTGTTTGTCTTCCACACCGCATATGCCACTTTCGCGAGTTTGTGAGTGACGGCAAGAAGGTATTTTTGTCCATTGCGAAATGACCAAAAACCGAATTACCATAAATTAATAACATATGCCACAACAAACAAAACAGCAGTTTAACGAGGAAGAAGCAAGCTGGGATTATGCTGAAGTGTGGAGTAAGTTCCCGGTACCAGCAAGACCCTCTAAAGAGGAGCTTGCTTACCTTGAAACGGAAATAAAGAAAGTTGGCGAAAAGATCAACTTGCTAATCCTTGGCTCAACGATTGAGTATCGTTCACTATGCAAGCGCTTGGGCATCGTACCCTATGTAGCCGATTTTGATAAATCAATTTATGATGTACTTACCAATTATTCCAAAGAAAAATTTGAAAAAGAAATTTTTTTAGAGATTGACTGGCTAGATGTTGCCGATAAAAATAAATTTGATGTTATTGTTGGCCACAGGCCGTACAACGTTATTGGAAAAAATGTTTTAGACAAATTTCTTCAAAGAATGTACCATGCACTAAAACCAAACGGCGCATTTTACTGCAAAGGTAATATCATAGAAAAAAATCACCGCGACAAATTAGAAAATTTAGTTGCAAAATGGGCATTTAAAACAAACCGACAATATCCCTTATTCAGTTATATAGAAGTAGAGCTATATTTTCATTGTGCCGATAAAGACGGCTATGTTAACTATCCTAAAGCCAGAGAGATTGCGGCGTCTTGGATTGAAAACAAAAAAATTTCACAAGCGGATTACGACCTCATTAAAATTTTAATATCCATGTCGGACGATGCCAGATTTAGAGGGGCGGTACATAAAGAAGAAATAAAAAATTCTATTGAAAAAGCTGGATTTAAAAACGAGGAATGGATTATTTTGGACAAAGATATTTGCAGTAGTATGCCTATTATAAAAATGGTTAAATAGTGATTAAGCAAAAAAATAATAACTATTATCTTATGTCACCAGAACACCAAAACGAAGCGTTCACGCAAGCGGCGGCCAACGCGGACATGAAAATTGTTTTTAGAGTGCCTACAGACGCTCCGCAAATTGATTTCTTGAAAGCCGACCAAGAAAATCTCTACGGGGCGGAACCTCGTTCAATTGAAACGATTGAGATTGGCGAAAAAAAATATGGGGTTGAAATATATCTTCCTAAGTCTGAAACGCCACCAACGACGTGGGTTGTAACGCAACATGGTTATGGTGGGAAAGCGCGCGACTATAGCAAGCTCGCCGAACTGTTAAATAAAGAGAATATCGGTGTTATGGCTTTAGATATGCATACGCCGCAAGGCACGACCAACAATGAAGACAAAATAAAACAAATGTCGATGAGTGTAGATGAGTGGGCAAACGCTGCATCCGAAATTCCCCAAACCGTTCTTAAACAACATGGGTGGAAAACAAAAAAGTTAATTTTTATTGGGCAAAGCTCTGGCGGTTCAGGAGGTGCCGGTTTACTAATTAAAGGAAAAGAGAGCCACCCGTATGATGGCGCTATTCTCATTGGCCCAACGTTAATCACATGCTCGCCCGATGAACTTATTAAACAAATGGATCAGGTAGTTAAAAAATATGCTGGAGAACAAGGAAATGTGATGCTAGATTGGAAATGGCTGGCGCCGCTTTTGGAACAATTTCATGACCCAAAATTAAATCGAGCCTATCAGGCTTACCTTGTAACAACCCCCGGGTTCCCCCTGCCTGCCGCGCGTGAATGCGTGGCTATTGTACGGGAAAAAATCATTGGTCAGCTGGCTAAAATTGACGTCCCTACATTTATGGTGAAAGGCAAACACGATCATGTGGATGAGGTCAGTTTAAAGGTAGCTGAAGAAACGCTCGCGGCGCAACCAAATTCCAATATTAATATAAAACCGCAAACCGAGGATGCCGGGCACCAAGTGCATATTGAAAAACCAAAGGCAATCGCGGCGCTCGTGCAAGAACTGCTTATGAAACTTGCGGAAATGCAACCTTCTTAAGAAATAATCTAAACTATATGATAGAGAAAAATCATTTTATTCCAGTGGCAAAAGAATACGAAACTGTTGGCAGCTTTAATGAAGACACAAAAAAAGTATTTGCCGGTGAAGATACTGGCATGTACCAAAGATACGACTATAAGGAATTGGCCGCGGATGAAAAAAAGTTCGCTGAAATGATCGGCGTGCCTGATACCGCGCTTTTTAATTCTGGCATGGCCGCGATTCATACGGCCATAGAGGCAGAGGGATTAAAGCCAGGCGATGTAGTGCTGTGTTCACATGACGTATACGGAGTTACAAAAGATTATGTCATGGGCCTAAAAAAACGTGGCATAAAAATACAATATTTTGATCCAGCTGATATAGATGGTCTAAAAATTGCAGTAAACAGGTTACACCCTTGTCTAATTATTGCTGAAACGGTAGCAAATTCCAAAGAAATGAAAATGGCCGACCCAAAAGCCTACGCAGAAGTTGTCAAAGACACAAATGAAGAATATCGCGACAAATTAACCCCAAAAAAAGTGCTGGATAATTATCTCTCTGTAAAAGAATCGTTAAAAAATTTGCCTGAAACTGCTAGGCAAAAAATCTTGCAAGCGATCGCCGAATTTCAAGTTGGCAATAACCCATTTGTATTTCGCGGAGTGGTAAAAGAAGTTATGGCGACGTTAGGTCTAAGCAGAAAAGAAGCGATAAACGAAGTATACAAAACAGTTAAACATGTTTTAAGCGTAAGCAGAGAAAAACTCTCTCTAATTTTGGACAATACGCTCCCATCACCAATCTTGATTAACCCGATTGAGCTAGTTGGCGACATCACGTCAGAGATGACGGTCGTGGAGAGTGGAACTAAGCATTACCAAAGCGGAAAAAATAAAATAACCATGGGTATAGTTTATTCCAGAGATCCAGAAAAGATAAAACAAATAAAGAATTTGCGTATTCAAACGGGCGCATATCTCCAGGCAACCAGCAAAGCGGAAATACCTAGCGACATTACTAGTTTAATGCCGGAAATTCTAAAAAGGCACGCCGCCAATGCGCTCGCGTTGGCGAGAGCTCTAGAGACAAAAGGCTTTACCGTATATCACCCCAACTTAAAATCACACAAACAAAATGAATTGGCAGAAAAACTGGCTCCAAACGGTGTCGTAACACTGTTTTATATTGATCTTCCTGAAAAGATTAAAGACAGAGACGGCTTCATGGACAAAGTTAAAAAAATTGGTGGTGATACTATCGGACTTGGTTCTAGTTTTGGCCACGAAAAGACTTGGTTATCTAATTTTGCCTTGGAAGACCGAACAATACGAATCGCAGTCGGTATGGAATCACCAGAAGAATTCACAAATGTAATACGGGCCTTTGAGCAAGCAACCGACAAGTAAAAGGAGCAACTTGTGAAATGTTTGGTGGTGCGCAATTTACCCCTTTTGTTCCCCTCTTGCGCCCCGCCAAAAAAGGATAAAAATTAAAATTTGGCCGTTATATAAAAGCGGTCCCGCTGTGACGCGAGACAAAAAGAAAAGCATACATCATATAACTCCCTGTATGCCGAAATGTTCGGCGCAATCGCTCGCTCCGCTCGCTCTGCGTCGTCCGGCGGCGCAAAAAAGTACCGCTGGCCTTTTTCACTTTCAAAATTTCTTGCGCGATTGTTGCGCGAATCTTGCGCGAATCGTTGCTTGATGATATAATGGTAGTAGAAGATAACAATCATTTATGTTTAATCCAAAATACCAACTCACGGATAAAATTCTACGCGATCTAACGGCCATTGCCGAAGCCAAGGGCATTATTGATCGCGCTAAAATTTTACCAAAACACGAACTGCGTTTGCGCCGCCAAGCCATTATCCGCATGACGCACCACTCTACGGAAATAGAAGGCAATAAATTAAACCTGCAGCAGGTAGAGGCGTTGTATGCCAAGAAAAAAGTTGACGCGCCAGATAGAGATATTTTTGAAGTTAAAAATTATCTTAACGCCTTGAAATATATTGAAAAAATCGTGGCGGAGAAAAAAATAATTACTGAAAAAGTGATTTTAAAAATCCATAAACTGGTAACTGATAAAACTTTGGCGCCGCAATTTTGCGGGCATTATCGTCCGGGTCCAATTTATGTTGTTCGCCGCTGTTTCGGAATGCCGCAGGAAACTTTATACACCGGGCCAGATGCCAAAAAAGTGCCGCAATTGATGAAAGATTTTGTCATTTGGCTCAACGAAAGCGAAAAGGAAGAAATAAATCCCGTGATTGTCGCCGCGATCGCTCATCTTGAAATCGCGGCTATTCATCCATTCAATGACGGCAATGGTCGTACGGCGCGCGCTTTAGCCACTTTAATACTATACCAACGCGGTTACGATTTCCGTCGGCTTTTCGCGTTAGAGGATTATTACAATACTGACCAACCGACGTATTACAAAGCTATAAATGTTGGCAAAAATTACGAAGAACGACGTACGGATTTAACTTCGTGGCTGGAATATTTTGTCAAAGGATTCAAACAAGAAATTGACGAGGTTAAATCTAAAATTCTTCCTTTAGCTCGCCATGCGGCAAGGGGAGAAATAAAATCGCAAATATACCTGACCACTGAACAACTGAAAATCATAGATTTCTTGGATCAAATGGGGAGAATCACTGCCAAAGATGTTGAGGATATTTTGTCTTGCCCAAAACGCACGGCTCAATTGCATACGCAGAAACTCAAAAGAATAAAAATGATTAAATCTGTCGGCAAAGGAAAGGCAACCCACTATATTGCCAATTCATAGCAACGAGATTGGCGGGGGCACAATTTTTACCCCGTACCGAGCCCCGCATGGAACTTGCGGTGCCCAGTTCCGAGCTCTGCTCTGGTGCTGTGGTTCTCGTGCGGGGCACTGGTGCTGGGGCACCCCTTTTGTTCCCCTCCCGCCTCTCGCACCAACACTCATACTGTTCGGCTCTGTGGCACCCGCAAACTCGGCGGGCAAGCTTGCGCCCCCGCCAAATGGAATCAAAATTCGCATTTGAATAATTGAAAAAAACGAAAATGAAAATAATTCAACTTCCGAACACCGAGTATGCGGTTCACCCCGCCTTTCATTTTATATTTTATGGAATGGCGAGGTTCACCCAAACCGCGCTTCAGTCCCCCCTTGACATCCACTCTCAGTTTGCGCTATAGTACTTTCATTCACAACGGCTCAGAGCCGTTTTTAAGTACCAATATGAACGTAAAAAACAACAAACTCACACGCTATATCCAAGATGCAATCATCGAAATGAGAAAAGTGACTTGGCCCACCAAAAAACAAGTCACCAACTATTCGCTGGTCGTGATCGCGATGAGTATTGGCATCGCCCTATTCTTTGGAGTTCTCGATTATGTGTTGAATCTGGGACTCGAAATGATTATTTGACATTGAAGATTGAAAGGCTCGAAAAGTTAAAAATCACAATCCAAAGCCTTTCCAACATTTCAAGCCTTTCCTATGGCCAAACAAACCCTTGATCTCGGACGCCGATGGTACGTGCTTCATACCTACAGCGGCTACGAAGAAAACGTCAAGCGCAATCTCGAACAGCGCATTGACACGTTTGACATGACCAGCCGCATCTTTCACGTGCTGGTTCCAAAAGAAAAGAAAATTAAAATTAAAAATGGAAAACGACAAGTGATAGAAGAAAAAATCTTCCCCGGCTATGTGTTGATCGAAATGATTGTGAATGACGATTCATGGTATGTCGTACGAAATACGCCAAATGTCACCGGATTTGTCGGATCAGGGACAACACCAACCCCCATTGACGCAAAAGAAATGGAAGCGTTGCAGAAACGCATGGGGGTAGATCAACCCACTCACAAAATTGATGTCCAAATGGACGATCCAGTGCGTATTGTTGATGGTCCATTCAAAAACTTTGAAGGAAAAGTGAGCGCTGTGGATGAAAATCGTGGTAAGATCAAAGTATTAGTGAGCATGTTTGGGAGAGAAACCCCAGTCGAGCTCGATGCGTTGCAAGTGAAGAAAATATAAGATTCAGATATAAGCCTTTCAACATATATGCCCAAAAAACTCATGACCCAAATCAAACTCCAGATCACCGGCGGGGCTGCCAATCCTGCTCCTCCTGTTGGCCCGGCGCTTGGTCAGCATGGTGTAAATATCCAGGCTTTTTGCAAAGAATTCAACGATAAGACCGCCGACCGAAAAGGAGAAGTCGTGCCTGTGATTATCAGCGTCTACGAAGATCGCTCATTTACCTTCATCACCAAAGTGGCGCCAGCATCAGAACTCATCAAAAAAGTAGCCGGCATCTCAAAAGGAGCTTCAAACCCGCTCAAAGACAAGGCAGGGAAAATAACTCGATCAAAACTGCGAGAAGTGGCGGAAAAGAAAATGCCAGATCTCAATACCACAGATATTGAGGCCGCAATGAAGATCATGGAAGGGACAGCACGACAGATGGGAGTGACCATCGAAGGATAATATGAAAAAACGCATTGCCTTCTACAATATCATGCCCGACATGAAGGATTATCTCAAAAAAAAACTTGGAGGACATACCATCCGAATTTTTGAAGAATCACTCTCTCCAAAAAATCTCGACCCGCGTACACAAGTGATTGGGGGCTTCGTGAAATCGAAATTCACAAAAGAAGTGATACAATCACTCCAAAAACTCGAGCTCATCGCGACGCTCTCGACCGGCTACGATCATATTGATCTTTCCGCTGCCAAAGCCCGACATATTGCCGTGTGCAATGTCCCAACCTATGGAGAACACACCGTCGCAGAACACACCCTTGCTCTCATCCTTGCGCTCACGCGCAAATTATTTCCCGCGCTCAAACGAGTAAAAGAAGGACAGTATGATGTTGGAGGCCTGCGCGGCATGGATATCAAAGGAAAAACAATTGGGGTCATCGGGACAGGACATATTGGCATGCATCTCATTCAGCTCCTTCTGGGATTTGAAGCCACAGTGGTGGCCTATGATCCATCCCCAAAAAAAGAAAAAACACGAGAGTTGCACTTCCGCTATGTCACGCTTTCCAAACTGTTTGCCTTATCAGATATCATTTCTGTGCATGTGCCGCTCACCAAAGAAACTCACCACCTTATCAACAAAACAGCAATCAAAAAAATGAAAAAAGGGGTGTATCTCATCAATACTGCGCGAGGTGGAATCATTGAGAGCTCGGCTCTCGTGTGGGGGCTCGACAACGCGCACATCGGTGGGGTCGGACTCGATGTGCTCGAAGATGAAGATATCATGCAGAGCCATGAAGAACTCGTCTGTGGGCGTTGCTCTCCGGAATTGATTCGCACGAGTCTCATGAATAATATGATTATCGATCACCCAAATACCATTGTAACCCCACATAATGCCTTCAATAGCACTGAGGCGATCAAACGCATTATTGATACCACGGTTGACAATGTGCGAGGATTTTTAAAAGGAAAGATACAAAATCGGGTTGCATAATTTTTTTAAAAATATAAAAACAAATCAACTCATGGCAAATTTCCGTGTCTGACGCGCTTTCCCAAATTTTTTTTATCCTATGAAAACAAGATATTGGTATACGATGTCTTTCCTCCTTTTTACCACCCTCCTTCTCCTCGGCGCCGGTTGCGGTGATGAAAAGGTGGCAACCCCGGGAGCGACATTAACGACTTCGCCAGTGACCATTACAAAAAAACCTGCGCAAGCTGACACAACCAATATTTTTGCCTCGTATTGTGAAAAGCAAGGATTTACCATTGGATACCGCACGAATGTGACATCCAAACTCTCCGAAGTGTACTGTGTCTTTCCCGGGAATACGGCCTGCGAAGCAGGGAGTTTCCTCACTGGCGCCTGCACCCCTATCAACGGATTAGCAACTCCTTTTGGCGTAACAGATGAAGAAACACTCGCGGCGCTTCGGTCATGCGATGGAGACGAGCCGCCGGTCTGTGGAGCAAATGGACAGAATTACGCCAATTACTGTGTCGCAGAACTGCAGAACATCGCGATCAAGCACGACGGACTTTGCGATCCATCTGAACTAACGCCAGTCATATATATATCTCCCTCATCCCAACCGATAAACGGCGCGCCATCGTCTCCTTCCTCTGCGGTTTCTGCGCTCCCCAGCGACCAAACCGCCTCCTGGCTCGCGCTTCTTACCATGCTCATAGAAACAGAGACACCAAAAAATCCTCGGGCATTTATTGAAGAATGCGCATATGGAAATACCAAAGTATGGTTTCAATCCAATGGATGCGCGAATTGCTTTAGCATTCTCTACGACGCAAGTGGAAAAATTCTCTGCTATCCAAATAATGATCTCAACAAAAGCTGTCCTGCCTTCTTTTCCATGAATAATCGAATGCCGCATTGCAAAAAAATCTGGGAGGATACACGGTAGGATCAGCTTTTGGCTATCAACTTTTCCCGCCTTCGGACGATAGCGGCCTTTTACAACCTAGTTGGGACACAATCTAGTTGGAACCTTGACAGCCTATTTTCTGTATGTGACAATACTCGCTCACGTGGGACCCTAATCACTTAGGGGCTAAAACCACTCGATGTCACTATGCATATGTCCAAACGCATGAAAGAAGCCGCGGCCAAAATAGATAAACATAAAGTCTATCCTCTCGACGAGGCCTTTGCCCTCGTGAAAGAGACGAGTGTTGTCAAATTTGATGCATCTGTCGAGGTGCATGTCCGGATGGGTATTGATCCCAAAAAAAGCGAACAACAGATTCGCTCAACTGTCGCCCTTCCTCATGGGACAGGAAAAACAAAGACCGTTGCCGCATTTGTCGGCACAAACGATGAAGATGCCGCGAAGAATGCGGGGGCTGATTTCATTTATGGAGAAGAAGATATTAAAAAAATAAAAGATACAGGAAAAATTGATTTTGAAGTGGCGGTCGCGACCGCTGAAATGATGCCAAAACTTGCGGGAGCCGCGCGCGTGCTTGGACCCAAAGGCCTCATGCCAAATCCAAAAACAGGGACAGTGGACAAAGATATCGCGCGGGTGATCAAAGAAATGAAAGGTGGCAAAGTGGCATTCAAAAATGATGACACGGCAAATATCCACCAAGTAATTGGAAAAGTGAGTTTCGACACAGAAAAACTCAAAGAAAACCTCGCTGCGTTTCTCGACGCGCTCAAAAAAGTAAAACCATCCTCTGCAAAAGGCACGTATCTCAAGGCAGTCTACCTGACGAGCTCGATGGGGCCGAGTGTTCGGGTCGAGGTGGTATAGGACAGGTGGATGTATATCGAGACACAAATGATCACGTATCAGATTTATAAACATTCCGCATTCCCTATGCAACCCTCGACATGGGACAATCCCTTAAGCTCAACGAACGAATCATCCTTTCCACAGCCGCCGACAGGAGCAACGAATGAACACAAACGCCCACATTGGGATGAATATTTTATGGCGATTACGAAAGTAGTCGGGAGTCGCGGCAGTTGCGACCGAGGCCGATCTGGGTGTGTGATTACCAAAGAAAATCAAATGATTGTCACTGGATACGTCGGTTCCCCGCGAGGGCTCCCCCATTGTGACCAAGTTGGACACCAAATGAAAACAGTGCGTCATGAAGACGGACGAGAGACACAACATTGTGTGCGCACCGCTCATGCAGAACAAAACGCGCTCATCCAGGCAGCCCGCGTTGGTGCGCGTGTCGAAGGAGCGACTATTTATACTGCGATGACCCCGTGCGGAGCCTGCACGAAAATGATTATCAATGCCGGAATACGACGCGTGGTTTGCGACAAAAGATACCATGCCGGAGAAGAAAGCGAAGAATTGTTTCGCCGCGTTGGTGTCGCGCTTGAGTTTATTCAGGAAGATGTGGAAACATACCCGAACCAGTGATAATGTACCGGACTGTTTTTCAAAGCTTATTCTGCTTATTTTGCAGTATGAAGACCATCCTCGGACTCGTCGGAGAAATCGCGTCTGGCAAAGGAACGGTCGCGAAATACCTTCATGAGAAATACGAATCGAACACGTATCGTTTTTCCACCATGCTTCGAGATATCATGAATCGTCTGTATCTGCCTGTAAATCGAAACAATCTACAAAGCATCTCCACACTGCTTCGAGAACAGTTTGGCCAGGATGTGATGAGTCGAGTGATTGCGAAAGATGTAGAAAATGATCGAAATGATCTCGTCGTGGTTGATGGTATCCGAAGACCTACCGACATCACATATCTTCGAAAAATCCATGGATTTCATCTTGTCTCTCTCATCGCTGATCCGCATCTACGATGGCAGCGACTCGTTGCGCGAGATGAAAATGAAGGTGACGCAAAAAAAACGTTTGAAGAATTCATCAAAAATGGAGAGGCTGAGGCAGAAACGCTTATTATAGAACTCAACAAAGAAGCAGAATACACGATTGATAATAATGGGGTGAAGGAACAATTATTTTCCCAAGTGGAAGATATGCTCACATCGATGGGATATAGCAATCGAACAATCGAGCAATAGAGCTATTGTTTTTTTGAACGCACAGCGAATTTCCGTATCTCTCGCGCTCTCTCTGTTTTGAAGTCGGACTATATGCAAATCCACATTCAACCCCTTGTCGCTGACCTAAAATTCCCATCATACGCTCATCCGGGTGATGTGGGGCTTGATCTTTATGCGCGAGAATCAGCCGTGATTCAGCCAGGTGAACGCAAACTCTTCATGCTTGGATTCGCGCTTGAATTCCCAGAGGGGTATGTGGCACTTGTGAAAGACAAAAGCAGTGTTTCATGGGGACTTGGGCTTCATTGCATAGGCGGCGTTTTTGACGCGGGATATCGTGGAGAATATAATGTGGGTCTTGTGAATATTGGAAAAGATTCGGCCACGATCAAAGAAGGCCAAAAAATTGCTCAACTCGTCATTCAACCAATCATCCACGCAAACCTCGTCGTCTCTGAAACACTTTCAGACACATCGAGAGGGACGGGTAGTTTCGGGAGCACAGGAGAGTATTACATATGAAATCGTATCTCGATATTGTAAAAAAAATTCTTGAAACCGGAGAAAAAGTGCACACTCGACAAGGCACAGACGCCTATACCATTGCAGGCGCTTTTTTTGAGCACAGCATGGAATTTGGTTTCCCGCTTCTTACTACCAAAAAAATGCCCTTTCGCCTCATCGCGACAGAACTCCAATTTTTTATCAACGGCATCACAGACAAACAATGGTTGCTCGAACGGAACAATCATATCTGGGATGAATGGGCCAGACCTTCCAAAGCCCCGTATGGCCACGATGAAGAGAGCAAAAAAAAAATGCTCGAAGAAAGAGATCTTGGCCCCATCTACGGATTTCAATGGCGGCACTTCAATGCGCCATACCAGAGCTATAATACAGACTATACCGGACAAGGCGTGGATCAACTCAAACGCGTGATCGAAACCTTGAAAACAAACCCCAGAGACCGACGCATGATTGTGTCGGCCTGGAATCCCATGCAGATCCCTGACATGGCGCTGCCGCCATGCCATTATTCATTTCAGGTGACAGTCATTAACAACAAACTCAATCTTCTCTGGAACCAACGATCGGTTGACACCATGCTCGGACTTCCATTCAATATCGCAAGCTACGCGCTTCTTTTACATCTTCTCGCAAAAGAAACCGAATTCCAAGAAGGCCGACTCGTTGGATTTCTAGCCGATGTGCATCTATTTGAAAATCATGTCGAGGGCGCCAAAGAACAACTCTCGCGCGACCCGAACATATATCCGCTCCCGAACATTGAAACACAGCCATTCACTTCGATTTTTAATTGGAAGACAGAGGACACCACAGTAGTGGGATATGAAAGTTTTCCAAAGATCCAATTTGAGATTGCTGTATGATCACTCTTGTTGCTGCCATATCAAAAAATAATTGTATCGGCAAACATGGAGAAATCCCGTGGCATATTCCAGAGGATTTCAAACGCATGCAACAAATTACCAGAGGAAAAGTGTTGATTATCGGACGAAAAACCTGGGAATCCATTCCGGAAAAACGACGACCGTTGCCTGACCGAACAAACGTGGTTATTACGAGAGATAAACAATATCCCCTTCCCGCAGGGGTCGAGCGATACAACACAGTGCAAAAAGCAATCGCTCGACACACAGGCGAAGAAATCATCGGCTTTGGCGGACAAAAAATTTATGAAGAAATGATTGCATTCGCCGATGCTCTCGATATCACCCATATTGATCAAATCATCGACAACTGCACCGCGTTTTTTCCACCGATTGATCCTTCGATTTGGAAAGAGAGCTGGCGAGAGGACCATGTGGGGTTTCGTTTTGCCGTATACAAACGCCGATAGCATTCTATTGGCTATGAACCAAAAAAGCCTCTTCATTGTCCTCTACGGCATCAATAACCTCGGTAAAACGACTCAGGCCAAGCGTTTGGTGGAGCAATTGAACAAAGAAGGACACCCTGCTCAATATCTCAAATATCCGATCTATGATCTTGAGCCTTCTGGGCCACTCATCAATGCGTATCTGCGTGGGGGAAATCCATATGCCCTCTCTCCCCGAGAAGCACAACTTCTCTATGTGTTAAATCGCACGCAAGCCGAACCTGCGATTAAGAAAAAATTAAAAGAAGGCATCAGTGTTGTCGCAGAAGACTATATTGGCACTGGGCTTGCCTGGGGCATTGGTGCGGGAGTGGATGAGACATTTATGAAAAAAATTAACACACATCTCGTACGGGAAGATATTTCGTTTCTTTTTGAAGGCACCCGATATACAGACGCGACAGAAGGGACACACAAGCACGAGACAGATGACGCGCTCTTGCAAACCGTTCAAGATGTGCACAAAAAATTGGGTGGAGAATATGAGTGGATCTCGGTTGACGCAAATCAAACGCTCGAGACTATTCATTCCTTTGTTTGGCAGCAGGTGGAGAAGCGTCTTTTAGAAAAATAGGAGGTATGGTACACTACTATTCATATTGAACTCATAGCAAATTTCCATGCAGTATCCGCTGTATGAAGCATGGCCATGATTCCTTTTTTTTGTGCCTCCAATGCTCAGGGGCAAAACAGGCGTGTAGAGAGCGTTGTGGGTGGCTATGATGCTGTTTGAGTTTTGCGCGTGCGGATTTTGGAGGGAAGAAAAAAGGAATCGTGACGATACGGAGAGACAATTCGCTATAAATTTATTTTAATGAATCCTGTATGAAAACAAAAACCACCTATTGGATCACCTATCTCGCAAGTATCATCGTCCCCCTCGTCGTAGGATTTCTCACATCTCGATGGGGACTTGTTATACTTCTCTCGTACGTCTTAGGACTTGCGATCAATATCTGGTATGCGACAACGCTCGGAATTTCAACGGGCAAAAAAATCGCGTGTGGCATCTTTGGCGTAATCGGCTTTGAATATCTCATGGGATATCATAGAGATACCATCTCTGGATGGGAGCTCACCAAACAGACATTCACATTCTATGGGCGAGTATTCCGCCCACTCTTTCTTACCGCGCTCGGAACTGGGCTTGCTATTTCTATCTTGAGTGGACTCTTTGTAGCTCTGGTCAGTTTCACCACTTTCATACCCCAGACCGCTCTCAGGATCATCGCGGGAGCCATCCTTATCTTGCTATTTTTTCTCTGTATTATTGTCTTCGGTATATGGGGCGGCATTATTCTCTATCATATCATTGACGCAAACATACAAGAAAAAGGCGTGACACTCAAAGAAGCCGTAAAAAAATCTGTACGGCTGATCGGGAAAACACTCGGAGCCGGCATTCTACAGTTTTGTATTGTGTCTCTCCCTCTCTTTGCTTTCTCTTTCTTTCTGATCTTATACGTTCGGATGCAGGGAGCCATACTTACATTTCAGGATGGCATTCAGCCATTCTTTGCGAACATTCTCTCATATGTGACACTGCCGGCAATTCTCCTCCTCATTGGTATTCTCTATGGCATCATCCATAACATCTATTTTTCTATTCGGCTTATATTCGCTCCCTTTGGCGTGATTTTCGATGGACAATCAATATATGAAAGCGTGCAGAGAAGTTTTATGCTCACAAAGAGCCGATGGTGGATAGTGAATTGGCGGTTGTTGATCCCATTCACGATAATACTTCTTGCAATTTACCTATCGCTTGGAGTTCTTCTCATCCTTCTCGATATCTTTGTGAATGATCCCGACCTGGTCTCAATACTGCAACAATTTTTCACACTCATCATCCAAGTTTTCTTCTTGCCACTTTTTCCTATTACCATGGTGCTCTTGTATAGAAATTTGAAAAAGTAGCTGCGATCCTCCCGTATGTCCGAATATATCCCAGTGATCGGCATGGAAGTGCATGGAGAGCTGAAAACAAACAGTAAGATGTTTTGCGCGTGTCCGAATGATCCGGATGAAAAAGAGCCAAACAAACACATCTGCCCGATTTGCCTTGCGCATCCTGGGACGCTTCCAACACCAAACAAAAAAGCGATTCAGTGGACTGTGCTTCTTGGTCGCACACTTGCCTGTACGATTTCACCCATTTCCAAGTTTGATCGCAAGCATTATTTCTATCCAGACCTTCCGAAGGGGTACCAGATTTCCCAATACGATGAGCCGATTGCCGAACACGGGCGTATCGATCTTGAATTTTTACTTGAAGATACTATCCGAGAGACCGCGTCCATTGGCATCCGTCGCGTTCATCTCGAAGAGGATACGGCAAAACTCCTCCATGACAAAAAAGGAAACACGCTTGTTGATTTTAATCGTGCTGGTATCCCGCTTGTCGAAATTGTCACTGATCCGGATTTCAAAACTCCTGTAGAGGCAAAAAAATATTGCCAGGAGCTACAGCTCATCTTTCGCGCACTTGATATTTCGGACGCGGACATGGAAAAAGGGCACATGCGTTGCGAGGCAAACATTTCTCTCCAGGAAGCAGGAAAATTTGAAATTGTTGATGGCGTGGTGAAACCACTTGGGGGATATATGCTGAATCCCAAGGTGGAACTGAAAAATCTGAATTCTTTTCGCGCTATTGAAAAAGCGCTTTTGTTTGAGATTGAACGACAACACGCTCTTCTTGAGAACGGTGAGGCATGGAAACAGGAAACACGGGGATGGGATGAAAAAAAGGGTGAGACAATGTATCAGAGAACCAAAGAAAACGCGGAAGATTATCGTTATTTCCCAGAGCCAGATATTCCGCCTTTTCACCCTGAAAAAATCGCGGGTGATCTGTCACTTCCTGAGTTGCCACAAGCGAAACGCAGACGCTTTCATGAAGAATATGGATTCTCGTATGCGGATGCGTATCTTTTGTCGAGCGATGCTCCATGGGGGACATTCGCAGAATCAGTCATGTCTGAAATGATTGAATGGCTCCATTCACTTCCTGAGTCCACGCAAAATTCCGATGATATTCTTGTTGAGAAACGAACACGATTAGCCCAACTGGTGGGCGGTTGGATGACGAGTAAACTCATGGGGCTTTTGAACGAACAAAAAAAAACGATTCGTGACGTCCCATTCACTCCAGAAAATTTTGCCGAGCTCATCGCGCTTCTCTACGTGGAAAGGATCAACGCGACGAATGCGTATAAAATCCTCATTAGTATGGTGGCATCGGATACGGACAATGATCCCACACATATTATGGAAGAAAAAGGATGGGGGCAAGTAGCGGATGAACAGACGATTCAACAATTCGTCGATCGGATTATTTTGGATTTCCCTGAGCAATCAAAGCAATTTCAGAGTGGCAAAGAGCCTATCTTGAAATTTTTGATCGGCATGGTGATGAAGGCAAGTGAAGGCAGCGCGGATCCAAAGGTGGCAGAAAAAATCCTACGCGACCGGTTATCCACATAACTCCTCCTTGCCTCATCAAAATCCTTCTGATACACTTCCCCAGAATATGCACTACGCACCGGACATCCCTCTTTGCACGCAATCGACACCACTCCGATAGGAGTGGTGTTTTTAAAGAACATACGTGTTTGCCTCTCTCAAGAGGCATTCACCTCTCTTTTTTCTCGTGATGACTGTGTGAGCGAGGTGTCAAACCCGTTGCGTCAGTTTGCGGCTGCAGGGTTTGACACTGATCCCAAAGGACGCGAGTTTTTGAAGACAGAAAAAAGATACAAGGAACGCCTCAGAAGGACGCGAGTTTCCTCAGCGAGAAAAAAGAAAGGTGAATGCCGATGGCAAACGCGTGTGTCCTATTTCATATGAAATTCATTCCTGCCTCTCTCGTCCTGAAAGACACACGAGTATTTCATGGCTTTGCCCCATCTTGGCAAAAAAAGAACGCTTCAGGCGAAGTCGTATTTCTTACTGGCATGACCGGATATACACAGACGCTTACCGATTCGTCATACGCTGGACAAATCATCACATTTACCTATCCGCTCATTGGAAATTATGGGGTGGCGAAAAGACGAACATGGGAATCGCCTGGCATTCGAGCGCGAGGAGTTGTCATTTCTGATATCTGTCTTGCTCCTTCGCACGCACAAAGTGTCGGCACGCTTCTCGAGTGGCTCAAATCTGAAGATGTCCCCGTCATCATTGGGATTGATACCAGAGCGCTCACAAAAAAACTGAGAAAAACAGGGGTCATGCTTGGGACGATGATCATGGGCGAACAACAAAAATCCCTTCGACAAAGATACGCATTCGATGACCCGAATACGCTTGATCTCGTCGGGACGGTATCAATAAAAAAACCAGTGTCTATGGGGAAAGGAAAAAAAACCGTGATCGTGGTTGATTGCGGGACGAAAGAAGGGATCCTTCGAGCGCTTCGCACATTCCCGCTTCGCATTCGTCGCGTGCCATATGATTATGATTATACGGATGAACTATTTGACGGAGTCGTGATCTCAAATGGTCCGGGAGACCCGACACGATGCCGAGACACCATTGCAATACTTGCAAAAGTTCTTGAAATGAAAAAACCTATTTTTGGCATCTGCCTCGGCACGCAACTTCTTGCTCTTGCCTCTGGAGCAAAAACATACAAACTCCCCTATGGCCACCGCGGACAGAACCAGCCTTGCCAGGAAGAAAAAACGCGTCGTTGTTTTATTACGAGCCAAAACCATGGCTACGCGATTCTCGAAAAATCACTGAAAAAAGACTGGCGTGTAAGCTTTCGCAATATGAATGATGGGTCAGTCGAAGGCATTGTACACGAGAAACTTCCCTACTTTGCCGTGCAGTTTCATCCAGAAGCAAATCCTGGACCCATGGATACGGCTTGGATGTTTGAAACATTTTACAAATTGCTGTAACTGAGTACTCGATTGTATTTATTTTTTGCGAAGGACTGTTTGAGCCAGGGCGCGGGACGTTGCGGATGTGTACGGTCTGCAGTCCCGCGCCCGGTCCCGATGGACACATGGAGACAAGTTTCCGAAACAAAAAATAAATACAATCGAGTGCGATCATATATGACCACGAGATTCCCAAAAAAAATCCTGATCTTAGGCTCCGGCGGACTCCGCATCGGTCAGGCTGGGGAATTTGATTATTCTGGTTCTCAGGCAATTAAGGCGCTCAAAGAAGAAAACATCCATACGATCCTCGTGAACCCAAACATCGCGACAGTCCAAACCGACCCGGGCATGGCAGACACACTCTATCTTTTGCCTCTCACTCTTGAGATGGTCACACGAGTGATTGAAAAAGAAAAGCCAGATGGAATTCTTCTGGGATTTGGTGGCCAAACGGGATTGAATCTCGGCCTTGAGCTTGAAGGAGCAAGTATATTGAAAAAGGCAGGTGTGCGCGTGCTTGGTACTCCGGTTGAGGCTATACGAAAAACGGAAGATCGAGCGGAATTTTGTAAGATGTTACAGCATCTCCATATCTCTACCCCAAAAAGCAGAGCAGTGACAACTGTTGCCGAAGCGCTGAAAGCTGCAAAAATAATCGGCTACCCTGTGATGATCCGATCTGGTTTTTCACTCGGAGGACTCGGATCCGGTATTGTAAAAAATCAACAAGAACTCCGAGAAAAAGTAAGCAAAGCGCTCTATGCCGCGCCACAGATTCTTGTCGAGGAAGACCTGCGTGGATGGAAAGAAATCGAATATGAAATTGTTCGAGATGCGAGAGACAATACGATCGCGGTGTGCAACATGGAAAATATGGATCCAGTGGGTATCCATACCGGAGAAAGTATTGTGGTCGCGCCATCCCAAACATTGAATAATGAAGAATACCATTTCCTTCGCTCTCTTTCCCTACGGATTGCGCGACATCTCGGTATTGTTGGGGAATGCAATATCCAATTTGCCTTGCATCCCAACAATGGAACATACCGTGTCATTGAAATGAACGCACGGCTTTCTCGCTCGAGCGCGCTCGCATCCAAAGCGACAGGATATCCTCTCGCATTTGTTGCCGCAAAACTCGCAATTGGGAAACAACTCTTCGATCTCAAAAATACTGTTACAAAATCCACCAGCGCATTTTTTGAGCCAGCGCTTGATTATCTTGTCGTGAAAATTCCACGATGGGACATGCATAAAATGGAATTTGCCGACCCTCATATTGGATCTGAAATGAAAAGTGTGGGTGAAGTGATGGCAATTGGGCGATCATTTCCTGAAGGCTTGCAAAAAGCAATCCGAATGCTTGGACACGGGATTCATGGACTCACAGATCATCCCCATCATTTCGAAGATCCGCTCGAAGAGATAGCCTCTCCCACAGATCGCCGACTCTTTGCTCTGGCAGATGCCTACCGCCGCGGTGTGCCGACTGAAGAAATTCACCAGCGTTCTCAGATTGATCCCTGGTTTCTCGAACACATCAAGACCATCGTGCAGATGGACAAAAAACTAAAAGAAAAACCAATGAGCAACTCGCTCCTTCGACACGCAAAACAAGCTGGATTCTCTGATCGCACGATTAGTGTCCGTCAACAAACAACAGAAGAAGCAATCCGAAAAAAAAGAAAACGCGCGCGCATTACTCCTTGTGTCAAACAAATTGATACGCTGGGAGGAGAATTTCCTGCCACGACGAACTATCTATATGTCACCTATCATGGAGACGAGGATGATATCCAACCGACAAAAAAACAACCAATCATCATCATTGGCTCCGGACCATACGCTATTGGTTCTTCTGTGGAATTTGATTGGTGCGCGGTGAATATGGCGCGTGTCCTTCGCGGCCACGATGAACAAACAATCATGATTAATTCAAATCCAGAAACGGTATCCACTGATTATGATGAATCAGATCGTCTCTATTTTGAAGAACTAACCGAGGAACGCATTCGGGATATCATTGATTTTGAAAATCCAAAAGGAATCGTAGTCTCGGTCGGCGGGCAGATTGCGAACTCACTCGCGCTCTCATTATCAAAAAGACGCGCACTGCTCGGCACATCGGCACAGAGTATTGATATGGCAGAAAATAGAACACGATTTTCTCATCTGCTCAGCACACTTGGTATCGATCAGCCCGCATGGACATCGGTATCATCCACGGCAGACGCCAAAGCATTCGCGCATCGTGTAGGATACCCCATTCTGGTTCGTCCTTCCTATGTACTCTCTGGGTCTGCCATGAAAGTAATCCACGGCGAAGAAGAATTGGAAACATACATCACAGCGGCCATACACGTGTCAGGGAGTCATCCCGTGATTGTCACGGAATTTATTCCGCATGCGAAAGAATTGGAAATTGATGGTGTCGCCAATCATGGTCAAATAGTGATTGAAGTGGTGAGCGAACACATTGAGCCAGGAGGTGTGCATTCAGGGGATGCCACCGTGGTTGTTCCACCACAGCGCCTCTACGTCGAGACGGTTCGTGTTGCAAACGTAATGGCCCGTCGCATTGTGAAGGCGCTCAACATTTCCGGGCCATTCAATATTCAATTTCTTGCCAAAAATGAAAAAATCCGTGTGATTGAATGCAATGTGCGCGCATCTCGATCATTCCCGTTTATTTCAAAAGTGATAGGAAAAAATTTGATTCAGATAGCCGGGGAGGTATTCCTTGGTCTTCTGCAACCTCGTCATGATTCGACCATGGATATCCCATATGTAGGAGTAAAATCGCCACAATTCTCATTTCAGAGAATGAAAGGCGCGAATCCGGTCGCACGAGTCGAGATGGCATCCACCGGAGAAGTGGCCTGCATAGGCCGCACGTATGAGGAAGCGCTACTCCTTTCCTGGCTTGCGACAGATCAACGAATAGGGGGGAAACGCATCTTGATCAGTATCGGCGGGAGAGACCAAAAAGAAAAACTCCTCTCTGTGATACAAGAGCTTGAGATGCACGACTGGGATATCTCTGCCACAGAACATACGCACGCATACCTCGCGACACACGGAATTGGGAGTAGATTTGTGTACAAAATGAGTGATGAGTCAGACCCCGACGTTCGTACCCTCATCACAAACAAAAAAGTAGACCTCATTGTCAATATCCCCACGCATCAAGAACCCAAAGAAAAAAGCGACGGATACATGATTCGTCGCCTCGCAATTGATCATCACATCCCGCTTATCACCAATCTCGAAATGGCGCGTGTGCTCCTGCGCGCGATCACGACCATTGATCCTGCATCACTTCCTATTTTATCATGGAACGAGTATGTTGAATGGATGGGCTAACCTAGGATACACCTGCGGTTTTTTACGGCTCCAGGGCTTCGAATCTGACTCAAAATCATACCGTGTATTCGTTAAGATAAGTGTTAAGAGTCAGTATGTATGAAACAAGCATTCAAAAATCGGGACATTCTTTCGATCGGTGACTTTTCCAAAGAAGAAATCCTTATCATTTTGAAGAAGACTGCATTACTCAAAAAAAGCCCGCTCCCTTCTCTTCTCAATGGCCACGTGATGGCGAGTTGTTTTTTTGAGCCATCAACACGTACCCGGCTCTCATTTGAAACCGCGATGCAACGACTCGGCGGCAGCGTCATGGGATTTGCCGATGGTAATATGACATCAATAAAAAAGAAAGAGACCATCTATGATACGATAAAGATCATTGGGCAATACGCAGACGTGATTGCCATACGACATCCATTAGAAGGGGCAGCCCGGCGTGCGGCTGAGGCTACGGAAAAACCCGTCATCAATGCGGGTGACGGGGCAAACCAGCATCCCACGCAAACACTTCTTGATTTGTTTACCATTCAAGAAACACAGAAAACACTTTCGAACCTTTCAATTGCTATGGTCGGTGATCTCAAATATGGAAGAACCGTTCATTCTCTCGCGCAGGCGTCAGTCCACTTTTCTATGCGCCTCTATTTTGTGGCCCCTTCTTCTCTGCAAATGCCCTCATTCATTTGTGATGAACTCAAAGGGGCCGGAATAAAATTTTCTTTCCATGAGCGGATTGAAGATGTGATCAAAAAAGTAGACATCCTCTACATGACTCGTATTCAGGAAGAAAGATTTCCAGACAAACTTGAGTACGAACAGGTGAAAAATCTCTACGTACTCACTCCATCGCTCCTTGAAGGTGTCAAAAAAAATCTGAAGGTCCTCCACCCATTGCCCCGTGTCCAAGAAATCGACCAAAAAGTGGACCAAACTCCTTATGCGTATTATTTTGAGCAAGCAAAAAATGGGCTCTATGTGCGTCAGACCATTCTCGCCATGGTGCTTGGAAAAATATAATCAACTATCAATTGTCATCTATGCATACCACGCTCTCTGTATCAGCGATTCGCCACGGCACGGTTATTGACCATATCCGATCTGGCAATGCGCTTGCGATTATCGCACTCCTTGATCTCAAAAATCATGACAAAAAAATCACCATTGGAATCAATCTCGAGAGTAAACATATGGGAGCAAAAGATATTATCAAAATAGAAAACCGTGAACTCACGAAAGAACAAGCCAATCGTGTCGCCCTTGTGGCGCCAGAGGCTACTATTAATATTATTCAAAACTACACTGTTCGAAAAAAATTCACTGTCGCGCTTCCGGATGCGCTCGTCGGCGTTATCATCTGCCCCAACCCATCGTGTATTACGAATCATGAACGGATGGAGACACGCTTCCGCACCAAAAAACAAAAGAAAGAAATCCTGTTGCAATGTTTTTATTGTGAAAAAATGTTTACGAAAGAAGAGATTCACTAACCATTATGCGCGTCACCCTCCCTGCTCTCATCGACCCCCATGTTCATTTTCGAACTCCCGGGGGAGAACACAAAGAAGATTGGCATACTGGAGCGCGAGCAGCGTTGGGGGGAGGTGTCACGACTGTGTTTGACATGCCAAACACAGCGCCGTCAACGACGACGAAAGAATTTTTAACGCAAAAAAAGTTGCTGGTAGAACAACAACTGAATGATGCTCGCATCCCCTTACGTCATTTTTTTTATCTTGGAGCATCTTCGGACCACATCGATGAAATAAAAAAATGTCGCAATGATATTGTGGGAGTAAAGATGTTCATGGGATCGAGTACTGGAGATCTCCTGATTGATGATGAAAAGAACCAGAGAGCGATCTTTGAGATATGCGCAAAGACTGACGTGCTCTTGGCAGTGCATGCGGAAGATGAAAGAACACTGCAACACTCTCTCATTTCTGATGCACATATTCATTCCAAAATACGACCGAGAGAAGCGGCGATTATTGCTGTGACAAAAGCAATTCGATTTGCCAAAGAATATAGGACAAAGACGTATATGCTTCATGTGAGCACAAAAGAAGAAGTCATGCTCATCCGAGAAGCAAAAGCGAATGGCATGCCTGTCTTTGCAGAAGTCACGCCGCACCACTTATTTCTTACAGAAGAAAACGATACAACACTCGGAAATTTTGCCAAAATGAATCCGCCACTTCGCACGAAGGCAGATCAGGCCGCGCTGTGGGCAGGAATTCACGACGGCACAATTGATACAATCGGGTCAGACCACGCGCCGCATACGATAGAAGAAAAAAACCAACCCTACGAAAAAGCCCCGTCAGGTGTCCCCGGCATCGAAACCACACTCCCTCTTCTTCTTACGGCATACCATCAAGGAAAAATAACAATAGAAAAAATTATCGCCATCACCCACACCAATATCGAACAGATCTTTCGCCTCACACCGAATGATGATACAATCGAGGTCGATCTCACTCTCAGAAAAAAGGTAGACGGCCAAAGCCTGGAGACCAAATGCGGCTGGTCACCTTTTGAGGACTGGTCTCTCACCGGCTGGCCGGTATCTGTTACATTACGGGGTAAGGTATACCCCCGTGGGAGATAATCATTCTTACATATGCGCCATATCATCTCTCTTAAAGAGCAATCCAAAGACGACATTCTCGATCTTCTTGACCTTGCGCAAAAAATAAAAGCAAAACGACAGGCAGGTGAGCTCACCAATTATCTCGAAAATAACACGCTCATCATGCTTTTTCAAAAAACATCGACGCGCACACGACTCTCCTTCGAGGCCGCGATGACCGATCTTGGGGGCCACGCGATTTTTCTTGATGCGCACACCACACAACTTGGACTCGCGGATTTCAAAGATGAAATTCAAGCGATCATGCGTTTTGGACATGTCCTCATGTTTCGCGCGCTCAAGGCGAAAGATGTCGAGCTCGCCGCTTCGTATAATCGAATCCCGGTGATTGATGCCTGTTCAGAAAAATATCATCCTGCCCAGGCCTTGAGCGATCTTTTGACCATGACAGAACAGACAGGTGGAGTTGAACACATAAAAAAAGTCGCTTGGGTCGGAATGGAAGGAAATGTCTCGAGCTCACTCATGCTCATGTGCGCAAAACTCGGCATTGCATTCAGCATTGCCTCACCAAATCCGGAAAATCCAGACATTGATCCAGCGCAGAACGAAGCCGCACTTTCTACAGGCAAAGTGATGCGTACCAAAGATCTGGGAGAAGCCCTCCGAGAAGCACAGTTTGTGCATACAGACACATGGATGAACATGGAATTTTTTGAAAATGGACACGTGAAACCACAATTTGCAGAAAAATATGAACAAAGAAAAACGGCTCTTCTCCCCTACCAACTCAATGCCAATCTCATCAACACCTACGCGCCAAACGCCAAAATCATGCACTGTATGCCCTGCCATATCGGCTATGAAATTTCTCGCGATGCCATTGATCATCCAAATTCGATCATTTTCGATCAGGCGGAAAATCGAATGCATATGCAAAAGGCAATGATCCTATGGTTGTTAGAGCCCATCTCAAAAATAATTTTGAGCCAGTTTCATGGACGTTTTGAGCGAAAAAAGTGAAAATCGAGGAGGCATACTGGTAGTATGACGACGAGATATAAACTTTTTATAGCCAAAACGGACGGAACATGAGCCATGAATTATTTTTGAAATCATCTATCATCTATGCTTGAAACCACTCTCTGTGGCATTCATCTCAAAAATCCTCTTCTTCTCGCCTCGGGCATTCTTGGTGTCACAGCCGCGAGCATGGCACGGTGTATAGAGAATGGATGTGGTGGAGTGACGATAAAATCTCTTTCCAAAAATCCCAGAGCTGGTCATCCCAACCCCACCATGCTTCCCAATGAACACTATTTTTTGAATGCTGTCGGACTCTCAAATCCGGGAATAGAAGAAGGAATTGAAGAATTAAAAAAATTCAAAAAACTCTCTGATGCCCCGCTTATCGGCAGTGTCTTTGGCGGCACACGGGAAGAATTTATTACCCTCACTGAAAAGATTTGTGAGGCTCCAATAGACGCAGTGGAACTGGATCTTTCTTGCCCCAATGTTGACCGAGAGTTCGGTGAACCGTTTGCCTATTCAGCCGAAGCAATTGAAAAAATTACCAAAGAATGCAAAATAAAATCGAATGTCCCACTCATTATAAAACTATCACCCAACGCATGGAACATTGCCGAGCTCGCAAAAATGGCTGAAAACTCTGGCGCGGACGCCATCACTGCCGTGAACACGGTGAGCGGCATGACGATTGATGTTGTTGCCAGACGACCCGTGCTTCACAATCGTCATGGTGGCGTCTCTGGACCAGCGCTTTTCCCAATTGCCCTCAAATGCGTCTATGATATTTACGAAGCCGTGAAAATCCCAATTATTGGTACGGGTGGTGTCACAACGGGAGAAGATGCGATTGCCATGATCATGGCTGGGGCAACCCTTGTTGGTGTCGGTTCTGCCGTGTATTATCGAGGTGACGATGTGTTTCAAAAAATGACACAAGAAATGCAAAATTTTATGCACACAGAGCATATCCTATCACTAGAAAATATGAGAGGGTGCGCTCATGGTTAATACTTATGAAAAAAATACTGTTTATTGGAGGACTTACCCTCATCGGCCTGCTGTTTGGGATCGGATTTTTTCTTTTCCAAAAACCGCCTGAACCTGTTTCGTATGGAGGAAACGTTTTCATGTATGTGAACGATCCCTTCGAAACCACACGCCATATTGATACCTTTCTCAAAAAGCATAGCTTATCAACGGCTTCTTCTTCACTCGAGATAAATGAGAGTGCAAGATTGACTTTTTCTCTCCCTTTTTTGTACATGGATGCGTTGACCGCACTCCTGCGTGAAGAAGCAACAGATGGAGTTATTTTTGGTGAAAAAACACTGTACGGCGTGTTTGAATTTGAACCAAAAGCACCCATAATTGTTGATGTGGAATTGCGTCTTATACCTGTCAGTACGCTTCAATAATATAAATATATGGTATGGATACCCCCTTTCTGCTTCCTATTGCGCAAATCACCCAAGAAAACCCCTCAGTCAAAACATGTTGGTTCGACTTCAAACTCAAAAGCAAGCCTGGTCAATTTGTGATGTTCTGGATCACGGGGATTGATCAAAAACCATTTTCCATTGCCTATGATACTGGCGATCGATTTGGGGTTGCGATATTTCCTGTCGGACCTTTTAGCAAACATCTCTGTGAGTTACAGGTGGGCGATCGCGTGGGAGTCACGGGTCCGTATGGACGATCTTTCACCATCTACCCCAATACCCACTATATTACTGTTGGTGGCGGCTATGGCGCCGGTCCACTTGGCATGGTGGCAGAAAAAATTGTTGAAGGTGGGTCAACTGTTGATTTCTGTATCGGGGCAAAAAATATAGACTTGCTTCTTTTTGAAGAACGAATGAAGCAATTTTCTGGTGTAACTGTCCATGTTGCAACCAATGACGGAAGTCGAGGACACCATGGATATGTGACCGACCTTTTGGAAGAACTTCTTGAGCATCATACAAAAGAAGAAAATAAAAAACTCCATGTGTCCACTTGCGGTCCAGAACTGATGGAAAAAAAAGTGCTCGACATTTGCAATCGATATACTGTCGATTGCGAAATGAGTATTGAACGTTATATGAAGTGCGGATTTGGGGTCTGTGGCCAATGTTGCGTTGACGATACTGGCATTCGGATGTGTGTGGAAGGACCAGTGGTGGATCGCGATGTCGCAAACAACATTACGGAATTCGGAAAATTTCACCGAGACAAGGCAGGAACTAAAATACTTTATTGAATATAGTATTTATGAACGAAGTTATCAATATTCTCCAAAAGGTCGGTGCGGTCTATCTCAACGATCACTTTGTCGGAACATCCGGCCGCCATCTCGAAGGATATATTAATAAAGATGCTCTTTTCCCACACACGAAAGAAACATCCCGCATTGGTGAAATTTTTGCAGAGTCATTCAAAGATTATGATATCGATACCGTAGCTGCACCGGCCATGGGCGGCATCATTCTTTCACAATGGACTTCATATCATCTTTCCAAGATAAAAGGCAAAGAAGTTTATGGAGTATACGCAGAAAAAATAAACGATACGCTCCAATTTACTCGCGGCTATGACGCGTTTGTAAAAAATAAAAATGTCCTCGTGATTGAAGACCTCACCACCACCGGTGGCTCTCTTAAAAAAGTCATCGATGCTACACGGGAGACAGGCGGAAATGTGATAATGGCAAGTGTGATGGTGAATCGTGATCCAGACTTGGTCACGAATACATTTCTCGGCGTACCATTTATTCCTCTTGCCAAACTTCGCATTCGATCGTTCGATGAAAAAGAATGTCCGCTCTGTGAGAATGATGTTCCGATCAATACCACGGTAGGGCATGGAAAAAAATATCTTGAATAAACCTTGTAATATGCTCTCATACAGTGCGCGTATCTCGCATACAAAAAATCCTACGGCCAACATGCTCCTTCGCCTCATGGACGAAAAGCAGACCAATCTCTGCCTCGCTGCCGATGTGACGACCAAATCAGAATTACTGCTTTTGGCCGATCTGATTGGACCAGAAATCTGTGTGTTTAAAACGCACATTGATATTATTGAAGATTTTGAAAATAATCTTGTCATCCGACTACAGCATCTGGCAGAAAAATACCATTTCCTCTTATTTGAGGATCGTAAATTTGCTGATATTGGCAACACAGTCAAAAAACAATACCAAGATGGCACGTATCATATCGCGGATTGGGCGCATATAACCAATGCTCACACGGTTCCCGGACCAGGAATTGTGGAAGGGCTGAAGGAAATTGGATTACACAAAGGCCGTGGACTTTTGCTTTTGGCAGAAATGAGCTCAAAAGGCACATTAGCGAAAGATACCTATACGCAAGAAAGTATTGAAATTGGAAAGCAACACAAAAATTTTGTGATCGGATTTATTACGACAAAAAAATTACTGGATGATCCAGGATTCATCAATGTTACTCCAGGTGTCCGGCTAACCCCCGGAGAAGACGCACTCGGGCAACAATACCTTACTCCTCATGATGCCATTGCTCGAGGAAACGACATCATCATTGTCGGCCGTGGTATCTATGGGTCAGACAATCCAGTCGCCGAAGCAAAAAAATATCGGGAAGCGGGATGGCAGGCATATCAAAGTCGGTTGCATTAAAAAAACAAAAGCCTCCGGATAGCGAACCCATCCGAAGGCTGGAACACTCAACGTCTGCCAAAGCAAACGGAAAAAAACCATCTTTCACCAGGAAAAGAACACTACTGACAGAACATCGAGAACGGCTGAACTGAATCATTACCACCCGAATAGACGAATTCGTCCTGCCCGATGCACCAGCAAGCGATGCTCTTGTGATCGAGTTGCGCGCCCTTGCCTCCCGTCGGTTCCTTCTTGAAGAAGGATGCTGTGCCGCTCGAAAACCCGGGATAGTAGGCAAGCAGGCTGTTCACTTCAAGTGCTGCCGGCACCCCCGCGAGCTTGAATTCGATGATGGTAGTGGTGAGTACCCCTACACTACAGACCACGCCAACTCCAGGCGATGATGTTGACGTGTACGTGTAGACACAGGTTGCCTCAATCTGTGACATTGTCGTTTCGACGCACAAAGCACTCACCTTGTCGTGGATCGGTGGACAATCTACTGTCGTTCCACACTCCCCGCACACCTCGAATTTGTCATGCAACTCATGGAGGCAGATCCCCCCACTACACCCATCGGCGGTGCAAGGATTATTGTCGTCGCAGTCTCCTTGTTCGAAACATTCGAGAGCGCATCCGAAAATCGTGTCGTCTGGGGTGAACATACATGGGTCACCTGTCTTGGCTTTCGGATCGCACACGTCGAGCGTGCAAGGATCTCCGTCATTGCATTGAGCCGAGTTGTCGATGTTCACGCAACCGATTGACGGATCGCAGATGTCCTTGGTACAAGGATTTGCATCGTTGCACGACAACTTCGTGCCCAGACAAGTGCCAGCACTGCACGTATCGCCCGTGGTGCAGGCAATGCCGTCGTCGCAGGGGCTTCCTTGCGCAATGGATGTGTGCACACAGGTTCCACTCAAACAACTATCATCTGTGCATCCATCTCCATCATCACAACTCATTTTTTTGCCCACGCATTGTCCCTCGTTGCAGACATCATTCACGGTGCAGAGATCTTCATCCACACACGGAGCCCCGCTCGAAGGGTTATTGGTGCAAATGTCCAGCGTGACATTGCAGACATCTTTGGTACACGGATCGTTGTCGTCGCAAACGATGCCGGGGACTTGTGTGAACACACACCCACCAGTTGCGTTGCAGGAATCAATCGTGCACGAATTCCCATCGTCACACGAGACGGTGGGCTTGCCCTGGCACACACCATCCACACAGGTATCCCCTGTGGTGCAGGAACTCCCGTCGTCGCACTGTTTCACGACCGCGACTGCCTGATACTGACAGCCGACGGTCTGATGACAGGAATCCGTGGTGCACGGGTTCTGGTCATCGCAGTTCACTGGTGTGCTTCCAATACACTTGCCTTCTTTGCAAAAATCACCGTTGGTGCACACACTGCTGTCATCGCATTGGGATATGATCGGCGTAGTCACGCATCCGGTTTTCGGATCGCAGGAGTCTGCGGTGCAGGGATTGCTGTCATTGCAACTCTTCGGTTCTCCAACCGTGGAAAGACAACTACCACCCTGGTTGCACTTCTCCACGGTACAAAGATTCCCGTCCCCCTCGCATGTAGTCCCCTGATCCATGGGAGGATGAATACACGCGTACGGAGTTCCTTCGGGAAGAAGAAGGCACACCTCTTTGGTGCATGAGTTGTCATCCATACACGGGAAGACCGCGAGCGCGACGCATGCTCCTTGCGAATCGCATTTCTCCGCGTACGTGCAATCATTACCATCCTTGCACGGCTTATCCTTGAGCGGTTTCGTCTTGCACCCCGTGGTTGAATCACAGGAATCCTCGGTACACGCATTATTGTCATCGCAGTTGAGCGGCCCACCAGAAACGCACACACCATTGACGCACGCGTCTCCGGTCGTGCAGGCATTGCCGTCTGCGCACGCTGAGCCAGTGAGAAGCCCTTGAATACAAGATCCACCGGCACAGGTCGTACTCTCGGTACAAGGATTCCCATCGTCGCAGTTGAGCTTGGTCCCGTTCTTGCACGAGCCGAGTGTGCATTGGTCGCCGATCGTGCATGGGTCGCCATCGTCGCACGGGGTATTGGTTGGCACATTCTTGCACCCGACCACCTGATCACAGGAGTCGCTCGTGCACACGTTGCCATCGTCGCATGATGTGGGCTTGCCCACACACGCGCCATTCTCACACGTGTCGCTCGTACTGCACGGATCACCATCGTCGCACTGATTGAAATTTGGTGGGTACACACACCCACCAATCGCGAGATCGCAGATGTTGTCCGTGCATGGCTTTCCGTCGTCACAGACGGTAAACTTCTTCGGGATGCACTCCCCGTTCACGCACGTGTCTTCTTTGGTGCACGTATCCCCGTCGTCGCACGCCGCGTTATTCGGCTTGTGCGTACATCCAGTTGTTATATCACACCCATCGTCCGTGCATCCGTTCTGGTCGTTGCAATTCACGATCTCCCCGACACATTGCGCGAATTCGCACCCATCGTTCGCAGTGCACGCGCTTCCATCGTCGCAAAAAAATTGGTTTGGATCGAACACGCAGCCGCTTTTCGGGCCACACGTATCCGTGGTGCACGCGTTGCCATCGTCGCAATTGAGTGGCGTGCCTGACACACATTCGCCCGCGTCGCACGCATCGCTCATCGTGCACTTGCTGTCGTCGCTGCATGAAATCGCGGAAAGAAGGTCGTAGAGACATTCTCCGGTGCCTGTGTCACAACCCATCTCTTGCGTACACACGTTGCCATCGTCGCAGTTTACCTCCTTACCCGCACATTCCCCGGATTCTGAACAGTTGTCCTGATCAGTACACGGATTGCCGTCGTCGCATGAAGAACCGAACGCGAGCTGTGAATAGAAACATCCTGTAGAGATCTCACACCTATCTTCGGTACAAGAATCTCCGTCGTCGCAAACCACGCTTGTTCCTCCGCCGCACGAGCCGTTTTCCTGAATGAAGGAATTAGCCGTACACGCGTTGCCGTCGTCGCAAACGCACGACGCGATAAGTTCGCTCGCACATCCATCGGTCGGATCGCACGAATCCGTGGTGCAAGGGTTCTCGTCGTCGCAGACAAGGACGTCCTTTCCTGCCTGGCATGTGCCGCTCGAACACGTATCGCCCGTGGTGCACGCGTTGCCGTCGTCGCACTCACCGTCCACTGACACGTATGCACACGCGCCAGTATCCGGATCGACGAAATCGCTGGTACACAGGTTTGAGTCGTCGCAAGAGTCGCTGGACGTCGGCTCCGTACTGCTCTTCCCACTGCTGTCGTCGCTACAGCTCGCGAAAAACAGCATCATGCCGAAAAAACAAAAACACCGCATGAAACCCTGCATGGTTCACCTCGGCTCAAGGAGCGGCTGATATTACACAAGCGGGCTATCCGCTGTTGTTCCACCACCGCCTTTTTCGCAGAAATAAGCCACAAAAAAGGCGATGGTGG
>CAYJXK010000007.1:0-32981 GCA_964374115.1 uncultured Gammaproteobacteria bacterium | reverse complement strand
TGAGTTCAGAGTTCTGAATTCATACGACTGTCCTGCCACATCTCAATCTTCTCAATCTCGTCCGGAGATGTAAATCCTGGCCGTTTCTCGCCGACCACTGCCATGACTGCATGGTCTTTCACAAAATCATTCATGAGCGCGGTGAGATAATATTCTCCATTATCATGTTGCGCCAGCGGATAGAAAAAAATATCACTATTCATTACCATGACTCCTGCGGCAGCAATGTTCGAGAGCGGGTTGATAGGCTTCTCGATCACAGAAAGAATTCGACCGCTCTGGTCGAGCTCGGCAATGCCTGATTGTTGCGGCGTATCCGTTGGATAGCACAGCCAGCTAAATTCCTCGACAACACAGCGATCCATTTCTTCTTTGATTGGAAGTTCATCGCCATAGATGGTCATGAATCGCTCAGATGGAGCAAACAAATCTTTAGCGCAATGAAGCGCTGTCGCTGTCCCATTCAAAACATCCTGGTTCACATATCGAATACGTCGTCCCTGAAATTGATAACCAATATGCTCCTGAATTTTTTTCTTCAAATACCCAACGACGACTACCGCCTCATCCACTGGCTCTGGCAGTGCCTCAAAAATATAATCAATGATCGTTCTATTGCCAACGCGCAACAAGGGCTTCGGAATCGTCCGAGTGAGTGGCAACATGCGTTTTCCTTCTCCTGCGGCCAAAATAACAGCTTTCATAGACACAATTGTCCTTATCCTACTCGACGCGTGCTCGATTGTCAACACACTCGCACACCCTCCTCTCGTAGGAGGACGGGGAGGAATAACACCTCGGAGGGAGAATCAAGGTACTTATTTCCAGGAAAACAATAGTATTTGCCCATCTTCAAACACGCCTTTCAATGGCGAGAGCTCTTTCTGAACTTCGACATCTAAAGGCCCCACAGAAAGCACATAATCCACCCGATACCGCTCAACTGCTTTTCGAAAATCTTTTTTCATAAATTCTCGATAGGTACTCGGCAACTCCTCAAATAGCGCGTCAAATTTCGGATCCGGATACCCGAGCGTGGATTGGAGTTGATAATACAAAAGTCCATGCGCTTCTGCCCTATGCGAGGCGAGGTATGCATCAATGTCGTCTCCTGAAACTCCTCGCAATCGAAGAAGTGTGAGATAATTATGCACGAATCGCTCGAGTGGGGCAATCACAAATCGCTCTCCAGAGATATAGGTATTACAATGCGTGAATGCTGGGATCCAGTTGCTCCATTGATTGAACACCCCATCCTCTTTTACTAAAATCACACAATCCGGCTCAGTATTTTTATTGATATGATCAAAAATCGGTCGATATTCTTGAAATGAACGATAAAAATCAACAGATGATGCGTATGTGGAAGACTGAACAAATATACCAAGGGCAAGAGACGCGATGATCGCGCATACCACTGCTCCGTGCCATAAAAACTTGAAACGAGACCGAATCCAATACCATCCGAGTGTCAATATGACGACAAAACTCAACGGAATCGTATAAAACACATAATGATAATACCAAATTTCTTTTCCTGTGATGACCTGTTGGTTATACACCACGAAACCACTAATGATAAAAATGAAACAAAACCACCCCCATGCTGGAACGTCACGAATACGGCGTTTGGTTTTAAGATGTTCGATGATCGTTATGCCAAGAAAAAAAATGAGAGTTCCCACGAGCACTTTATTCATATGGGGAGTCCTCGAGGCAAGAAGCCCGATTCTGTGTGATGCTTCTTCGTACCCGGGTAGCGTGGATGCCTTCCACATCATATACCAATACGGCGAAGAAAGAAAAAGAGCAACCCCGACACTCGCGAAAGAAAAAATCACATATCGATAATCACGAATAAGAAGCGCTCCACTTGCAGATAATCCAAGAATGACAAGCGCAAGTGACCAGCTAAAAAAATAACTTGCCATCATGAGAGCGAGACATACAGATGTGGGAGCGAGTATCCACCATCGTTTCTTCTCAAAAAATTGCCAGAGACCTATCAAAAAAGAAAAGAGGAACAAGGCGCCAGAGATAGGATTTACCGGCCGTGTCCAGACAAGAAAGCCATCTGACGTATTCCCATGAAAGAGATAAGAAATAATCGAACGATAATCCACTAAATCGAATCCGAGCGTGACAAGAAACCCCGCTGCAATCGCGTTCACTTTTCCCCATCCAGATTCTGGTTTTCCGGTGAGAAGAAAGATAAAAAAATATACGAGAAAAAATAACAATGCTGGAAGAAAAAATTTACTGATAATAAGTGTCGTAGGAAGCGAGAGATGAAAAAAATTGGCAAACCCAACATACAAGCGCTGCATCGTCGGCGGAATAAGTGGTGACGCGTCTTTGTATTCAAAAAACGGCATGGACGCGATATTCGGATGACCATCTCGAATCTCCTGCATCATCGCCATGTATGCCTCTTCATTTGGAGTATGAAAAAAATGAATGCCTTGATACGCATCTCCAAGAGACCCGATAAAAACGAGCTGTGGCGCGACTGAAATAAGACCGACGAGGAGAGCGACGGCCAAGGCAAAAACATGGGATCTCAAAAATGATCGAAACATGAAGATGTGAATAAGGATGAAGTGTTATTGATTTTTTGATTTATTAAGTAACACATGAAACGTATTAAACCACCATGGCCGCGACATGCGGTAAATGAAAAGTGGAAAAATGGAAATAGAACCGAAGCGTTCTCGAATTTTGTCTTCTCGAATATCTCTCACAGAAAAACCAATCTGTGATACTATCTCTCGCACCTGCTCATATCGATAATAATGCATAGTTGTGAGTTTCTGTCTGCCAATGTTTGAATCATCTTTTTGTTTGTTAAAAAACTTCAAAATTGGATCTGTCCACGCTCGCGGCATCCAATTGATGAACCAGAGATGAAAATGATAATCATATATCCCCCATCGGTTGTGAAAACTGAGATACGCATGGCTACCAGGTTTAAGGACACGAAAAATCTCTCGGCACATTTGAGTCGGATCATCAACATGTTCAGTCACTTCTGCCGCATTCACAAAATCAAACTGTCCATCAGGGAAGGGCAGTTGTTCGGCAGAGGCTTCTGAAAAAGAAACAGAAACATGCGCGTCGCTCGCCTTTTTTTGTGCTTCTCGGATATATGGAGGGCTCACTTCTACGCCAAAAACCTGGAATCCTTTCCGCGCCATCTCCACAACAAATGCTCCCCGCCCAGATCCGACGTCGAGCACAGATCCATCCTCTCTTACATATTTCGCGCAAAAGTCCGCGTGATACGACATATACTGATAGCGAGTTTCCGTGTATGCTCCGCTTTTCTCCATGCGGGTTTTGGAGGGAAGAAAAAAGGAATCGTGACGATGCGCAGGCAATATCTGGCGTATACATTCATCATTGCATCCATGTTTGAAAATCCGCCATAAACTGCTTCACGACCTCGTCTGTCTTGAAATGTTTGATCATGTCAGGAAAAAATTTCGGTGGCGTCGTGATAATATGCGCGCCAGCAAGCGCGGCATTTCGAATATCTGTCACAGAGCGGATACTCCCGACGATGATTTCAGTATCCATGTCACTGTCGTCAAGAAGTGTACGGACTGATTGGGTCACAAAAAATGGATCAAAATCTTGCATATCAGTAACACCCCGCGTCATATAGTCATCTTTCTGCGCTTTGTTTTCCTCTTTCACTCCCGCGTCTCGAACGCGTCCCCAAAAAATACTCACATATTTTGCACCGGCTTTTGCCGCCATCATGGCCTGAGATACGCTCATGATCGCCGTGCAATTCACTGAGATGCCTTCCCGAGCAAGCCGGTGAATCACGCCAAGTTCATTCCATCCCACCTGCACTTTCACACTGAGCGCTGGGTACGAAAACATCTGTTTGAACCGAAGAGCCTGACTCACGATTTCATCTGAATCAGTAGAAAATACCTCGACACTCAAATGCGTCCCTGGCCGATATGTTTCAAGAAGTCCGATGATGGATTCAATATGATGTTCAAAAGAAGACCGCGGCTCTTTTGAAAGAAGCGACGGATTAGTGGTCACTCCTTCGATGAATCCGCGCTTGAGCGTTTCTTCGATTTCAATGAGATTGGCCGAATCAATGAAGTATTTCATGTTTTCTGTGTTAATTCCCCCACCTATACTACCAAACCCCCACGCATCCATCAACCCACTGCCTCGATCATCTCAACCGCCTCCCCCAAATCCTTCACTCGCCGATCAGCCACCACATCCCGGTTATACTCTGCGTCAATCAAAATCGTAAAACTTCCCGCAGCTCTCCCTGCTTCCACATCATTTTTGGAATCCCCAATCATGAAACTTTTTGAGAGATCAATATCCCACTTTTTAACCGCGTCAAAAAACATGCCAGGCTTTGGTTTTTTACATGCGCATCCATCTTCTCTGCCATGAAGACACACAAACATGTCGTCGAATCCAAGCGCTTCGGTTGCCGCCATCATACGCTCATGATCTTCTTCGGTCATCATCCCATACGCAATATCCGGCTGATTCGTGGCCAAACACACAAAAAAGCCATGCGCGCGCATCGCTTCTATCGCCTCTCGCACCCCATCTTTGAGGCGAAACTCTTCAAATCGCCACGGAGCAGTATATCGGCATCGTTTGCCAGCAATGACAACACCCTGTTCTCCCCGATCCACGATATGATTCACCACCCCATCGCGATCAAGAAAGACTGCTCGCTTTTTTATAGTCACAAATTTTTTCTTTTAATCCGTAAATCACAAGATGATGTAATACCACATGCATCCCCTCGACAATTGGCGTGGAATTGACCTGTACAACAATAGAGACATCAACAAGATCTTTCATAGGACCTCCATCAAATCCGGAAAATCCGATCGTTTTGCCACCACGATCTTTGATATATTGGAGTCCGCGGAGTAAATTTTGTGACCATGCACCCACGAGATCTTTGCCACTGCCGCCATGCACGCTAAACGCAAGCCCCATCCCACCTGGCTCATAATAGGTTGCAAGCTGATTCACATACACATCCTGCCATCCCCAATCATTCACGAGGGCAGACACCAGTGGAATATTATCAACAAGCGCAATGGCACGAATGCCGCGATCTTCTGGTTTTTCACAAATGGTTTTTACAAGATCTGCCACTATGTGTGTCGCGGTAGATGCCGATCCGCCATTGCCCATCACATATACCGGCTTGTTTTCTTTCCATGCCTCAAACAAGACATCAATCACTCGATCAAGACTCGCGCTATAATCGGCATTCACGAGTTGGCTAATGCCTGAGACTTTGGTGAGAAATCGCGAGGAATATGAAGTATGATCCATAAAAGTGGACGATGAAACAGGAATTGTGGATAAAGATACAGTGTTGTGGTGATATGGTGATCAAGTGTACTCTACCACCGAATGCACCCTTTTTTCTCGGATTCTCGTCCGGCCTGCCATAAATGCCATTTCGACCACGAACGAAATCCCTGTAATTGTCACATCGAACTGGTCCACGAGTTTTACCGCTGCTGCCATGGTGCCACCGGTTGCGAGAATGTCATCAATAAGAATAATTTGAGCGCCAGACGAAAGCGCATCAGCGCGCATTTCAATAATCTGTGACGCGTATTCATAGCTGTATTCCTGTGCCACTGTGGGAGGTGGAATTTTTCCTTTTTTTCGGATCATCACGACGCCTGTTCCCAGTCGATGGGCGACAGCTCCGGCAAGCAAAAATCCTCGTGCTTCAATGCCGACTACCGCATCAATTTGCACTCCAAGATATGGCTCGGCAAGGACTTCAATAAGCTCACCAAACGTTTCGCGATCTGCAAGAAGCGGCGAGATGTCATAGCAACGAATCCCTAGCCGCGGCCAGTTATTGATTTCGAGAATATGTGGACGGAAATCCATAACGGGCGTATCATATCTTGAAATAAAACATTTCGTCAAGTGGGTATACCACCAGTATTCCGGCATACATTTCGGAACACTGGTAGGAAGAGGACGTCGGAGAAGCAACATCCTCTCACAGTGGAAAGACTCAACGTAAGACGAACATATCGGAGTTCCTCTCAGGATCAATCTCTCCGCGCAAATACTTGGCGGTAAGGACATGAGGCCAAGGGAGCACGTACGGCAACAGCCCAAGCAACGCATATGAATGCACCAATCCGTTGTTTGCAAGTTTCGGAACGTACATCCCAAACCCCACATTGCCGCGATCGATCACCATACTCATGTGGTAATCCGGCGGCAACCCCTGTGTGCTGCGAAACTTGTCCGAGAAGAGTGTGATGAGACGACACATTGTCTCGGCCATGTAATCCGCGAATTCCGGACGAAAGGACTGTTTCCTATCTGATGGAATGATGAAGCATTGCCCTGCTTCGTGGCCACCGATGACCGTGCGCGTCATGCCAGTGTCAAACACCTGGAGTTCCGGCGGGTGTTTCGCGAGAAGACGACGAATCGGAATCACGCTTGATCGTGGCCGAAACGCCTCCAACACCCGTTGTTTCCCACGAGATGCATGACGGTCAAGGATCAAGTGAAAATGCGCGTGCGGAATGTTCTGGCCTCGTCCGGCTCCAATCTGGATGCCGAAAATGAGTCCGCCTTCGGATCGTTCCTGATCCGCAATCTTCTGAACGATCGAGAAAACTCCCGCAAGTCTCCCCTGCCCTCCGAGCGTGCGGAGTTCACGAGCAGTCCAGCAACGATCAGGAATCAAGAGCCGATGATCATCGTGCGGCGTTGACGGATTCTCGATAAGCTGCCACCCTTCTCCAAGAATCTCGTACCGCGCGAGCACCTTCTGGTTCTCATCGCAGAACACACACGCACCACGCCGAGAAGTCCGAAGCTCTATCTGCCACGGACGACTGAGCCGAATCTTCCTCCGTGTGCCACCAGCGGCTGTTGTGACCCCTCCAGGCCAGCGATCAACTACCACAAATCCGGCGTCCATGTTGTGCCTCTTTCCTTTGCATCCTCCCTTTTGGTCCACTGCATGTGTAGTTGTATCAAATTTTTTTCTTGGAGTCAATAATATAGCCCTCTACCCCAAAGCGCATAGCGCGATGTTACTCCTGTTTCAAAATCCCCTCTTTGTACATCGTCTCATATGTCTTTTTGAGGATATCGGAAAGATCGCCAAATTGCTTCAGCCACGAAAGATAATCCGCGACTGATTGTTGGAGAGCGTATGTTGGACTCCAACCCACAGACTCAAGTTTGTCAATATTCATAATTGAATGCCGACTGTCTCCGACTCGATATCGATCGCTTAAAAGCGGATCAAATGGACGATGCGCAACATCCGAAACAATTCGGGCAAGATCAATCACACGGGTTGGCATGCCGCTACCCACATTGAATGCCTGGAAATTCGCGCGGTCGTCTTCGAGCACCACGCGATGCGCACGAGCCACATCACGTACATCCACAAAATCGCGTAATTGCCCGCCGTCTTCATTCATGGCAATCGGTTCATTCGAGAGGACATTCACGGCAAATGCGCGGAGGGCTCCTGAATAAAAATGGCGAAATGATTGGCGCGGGCCAACTGCAATACTAAATCGAAGCGCGACCGATGGAATGCCGTAGCGCTTGCCAAGATTAAAAAGAAGATGTTCGCTTGCGAGTTTGGTAATGCCATATGGAATTTCTGGTTTCAATATATCATCTTCTTTTTCTTCAACTGGTCGCATCGTCTGTCCACATGATTCACATACATGCTCCCAAATATGTTGTTTCAATTGTGCCTCAGTTCGGGGAGATGGATACACGTTTCCATGAGCTGAACAAAGGTACTTCCCGACGCCATACACTGATTGAGAAGATGCGATGATGATTTTTTTGATAGGAAGTTTATCTTCCACAATACATTCAAACAAGAAAGCAAGGCTCTCAATATTCGTGCGCACATAATTGCCAAAATCCAAATGATAATCCATGTAGGCCGCCAAGTGTACTACCCTGTCAACACCGACGAGCGCTCGTTTCCAATCATCTTTCACCCGCACATCGCCCGTTAAAAACTCGGCTTTTTTGTTGAGCCATGGGGGGACAGCGCCATCGTGTGTTGGCGCGCCCAAAAAATCAAGCACACGAACTTCGTAGCCTGCCTCGAGCAAAACATCCGCCACATGAGAGCCAATAAATCCGGCGCCGCCGGTGATGAGAATTTTGTTCATAAAGACCATATCACTTTATCACCTCAACTTATTTTCGACTCCTGATACACTCGCTCCACCACTCGCAATACCTCCACTCCATCCCTGCCACTTGGCACTGGATCACGCTTCTCCTCAATCGCTCGACAAAATTCTTCAAGCTCTCGAACCAGTGACATATCCGCGTTTGGATCACAGACAATTTCCTCTTCTATTGCCACACCAAAATCATCTCCTCGTTTTCCCACGATCACGCGTTCGCTGCCGCCATATTTTCTCCCGAGCCCTTCGACCACGATATAGCCCATGTCCCCATAGATTTCAAAGCGATGCATCGGTTTCCATTGCGACCAACTCACATGAATCGAGGCCATTTGTTTCTGATCATTGTGCATGAGGACACATGCATTGTCCTCGACCTCGGTATTCCAAAATAATGAATCAAACACCCCATGTACGCGCGCGCACGGACCAATAAATGAGTGAACCATATCAATCATATGCACGCCCTGATCAATGAGTTCCCCTCCGCCGCTTACGGCACGATTGTGCCGCCACTCTTTCTCAAATCCTTGGCGCCCGCCAAATCCATAGATGGATCGAATAAATTGGATCTTTCCGATTCTGCCACTATCTACTACCTCGCGTGCTTTTATAAATCCTTCATGAAATCGATGATTGAACCCAAGCATGTATCGCACATCCTTCTCTCGAGCTTCTTTGACCACTGCCTCGAGTTGATCCGCACGAATCGCACCTGGTTTTTCTGAGAGCACGTGTTTTCCTGCTTGAATGAGGGAAAGCGAAAGAGGCGCGAGCAGATGATGCGGAGTTGCGACGATAGTGGCTTCAACCGACACATTCTGCAACATATCCTCGACACTTTCGAAAATCGCGCAACCAAAAAAAAGAAACGCAAGAGTCGAAGCTTTTGTGGTATCAACGTCCACAATAGCTTTCAACTCGACAGAAGGCACTTCTCGAATCGCGTTCGCCCAACGTTTTCCAATGCCGCCAGCGCCAATAAGCGCGAGTGAAATGTGTTTCATATTCTTCCTATCCCTACATATTGAATCCCTGCCCGACGGATGTCTGCCTCTTTGTCTTTCAAAACATTTCGCGTATCCACAAAAAGATACGGTGGTTCCATGCGCTCTTTGATTCGCGAAAAATCAAGCGACAAAAAGACAGGCCACGGAGTCACGAGAATCACTGCATGGCATCCCTTTGCGAGTTCATACGGATCAGATATCAAAGAAATGCCTGTGAGCGCTTCAAATTCTTTCTCGTCTACCGGTGGATTGCAAGCCTTCACCATTGCACCACAATTTTTGAATAATTGCAATAATTCTACGCCGAGCGATCGGCGAAGTGTCGGCGTGCCCACTTTATATGTGACACCATAGATGCCACACACAGCCTCTGTCAAAGAAAATCCGAGAAGCTCTCCTACACGATCAACAAACACAGACCGACGCCGGAGATTGGTTTCAAGAACTGCTTCAATCACAGGAATGGACTTTTTCTTTTCAGTCGCAAGAGACGAAAGCGCTCGCAAATCTCGCATGAGTGTTCCTCCAGAAAATCCAACGCTTGTATCCAGATATGCCGCAGGCGAAATTCTCGGGTCGCTTTTCAGCGCTTTCATCACATCACCGACATCAGCGCCTGTCGCCTCGCACAGATCAGAAATATTATAAGTAAAAGAAAGCGATGTCGCCAAAAACGCATTCAGCGCGTGTTTGCTCATTTCAGAGGACGCAAGAGACATGATGAATTGAAGCGTTTCTTTTTTTGGAAATATCCGATGAAACGATTCCAGACTTTTTTCATCATCTGCCCCGATCACAAGACGCGCGGGCTCAAGAAAACATGCAAGCGCATTGCCAAGTTGTAAATTTTCTGGAAAATAAATGTATCCTCCGGAAAAAGAAGGCTGACCACGCTGTATGGTTTCGTACAACGCCTTCGTTGTCCCCACCGGCACCTGGCTCATCACAACAAACAACGCGTCATCGCGCACAAATGAAGACATGCCTTCGCATATCGTAAATAAAGAGGACGTATCCGGGCGATCCTCATGGTCAACCGGTGTGTCAATGGTCAAAAAAAGAGCATCGCAACCCGATATATCCGAAAACTCGGAAGAAAAATGAAGTGTTCCCTTCTTCCTATATTCATCCACCACTTCTTTTATGCGAGGTTCATCAAGTGGAAGAATCCCCTGTCTCAAATTCATGACCACAGTTTGATCTGTGTCAAATCCAATCACCTCGTGACCAAGAGTCGCAAGCCCGGCCAAGACTACTTCTCCCAGATGCCATAATCCTATTACTCCGATACGCATAGAAATTTATTAGGATTTTCTCGTTTGCCTCTCTCTAAAGAGGGGTTCATGTATCTTTTTTCTGGCTGTAGACTGTGTGATCGAGGTGTCAAATCCGTTGAGGTTAGTGTGCGGTTGCAGGGTTTGACATTGATCCCCAAGGGCGCGAGTTTCTAAAGACAAAAAAAAGATATAGGAACGCCGATGGGCAAACGCGAAATTCCTATGTTGATTTCACCCGTCGCATGGTATACACGTTTGATTTCATAAGCTCATCGATACGGTCGGAAAATTTCTGCCAAGGATCCCAGCGCGCGCTCAAAATTTTTCCTGTGAGTCCGTTCGATTCGTCAGATCCGAGAAATACGGCGAGTTGTGCCGCCATGTCTGGCGGCACAGTCTTTTCTTTCCCAGATATTTCGTCTTGCGTTTTTTGATAATTTTCTCTACCAACACGCTCCGGACCTACTCGAATAATTTCTTCTGTCAATCCAGAATTCACAAGCCCTGGATACATCGCATTCACTGCAATACCGTATAACTTGCATTCCTCTGCCGCTGATTCTGTGAACCGGAGAATGGCGCCCTTGGAGCTCGCATATGAAGTAAAATGAGGGAGCGATCCCTCGCCACCGCCGGCAAAGAGAATAATCTTCCCATGCTCTGACTTTTTCAAAAATGGCAGAGCGTATTTCACGGCAAGAAATGTGCCAAAAAGATTAATCCGTATCGCATCCATCCACCGTTCTCCATCACATTGTTCAATCGTCCCGATTTCTCCGTAGATCCCAGCGGCGGTCACGAGAATATCGAGGTGCGTTGTCTCTTTTTCAATCTGCCCAAACATCCGTTGCATCTCTTGAAGATTGCCAACATCGGCAGGATAGATGGACACAGGAACTTTTTGATCGAACTCCTGTTTCAATGTCTGAAGTTTTTCTTCAGAACGACCAGACAACATCAGTGAGCATCCTTCATCTGCGAAATATCGAGTAATCGTCGCTCCAATGACGCCTGTCGCGCCAGTAATGAAAGCAATTTTGTTTTGGAGTTTCATATCACATCGTATTCATCTGTCTCGGATGATTGAGAATCACTTGCGTCCCGGCAGCATCCACGCGATATGGCACTTCTCGAAAACCATATTGTAAAAATAATTCCCGAATAGCGGTCTGTGTGCCTTCCTGACATGATATCAAAAAAAATCCACCGCCGCCCGCGCCAATAATTTTACCCCCAAGAGCGCCCAATCGTCTTGCCTTGTCATACAGCTCGTCAAACATGGGGCTACTCATTTTGGATGACATACTACGTTTGAGTCGCCAATGTTCATCCATGAATTTTCCAAACAATTCTATGTCACTGCGCTCAAACGCCGCGAGGATTGCTTTGCCAATTCGTTTTGTTTCATGTTTCAGCGTGATGGCATCTGCCTGTTTTTCTTGCACCTGCACTTGTTGCTCGCGTAAAATATCAACACTCGACCGTCGCACATTCGTATTGAATAGCAATGTTGTTCGTTCAAATGCCTCTTGCGTTGCCCGCGACACATTGGCATGAGAGACGATCACGGATCCATCTTTTCCAATATCGAGCACACAAAAATTTCCAAACGCCGCGAGATAAAAATCTTGTTTTCCATCGGGAAGCCCAATATCCTCTGTCGCGATTTCAAATGCTTCCTCGGCCAATTGCCGACGCGACATATTGTCTCCCTTGACCGTATGGAGTCCATTCAAAAGCCCAATAAGATAGCTCGCGGAGCTCCCGAGTCCTGTCCCATCTGGCACATCGGCCATGGAAGACACCTCGATCATTTTGCCAATGCCGGTGCGCTGAAAAGCCGCGCGCGCCGCATTGTGTCTCAGATCCATGATATGCGACACCTCTTCACTGTCTCGATATTTGAGACGGATGAGATCATCTCCTGGCGGTCGATTGATTCCAATATACATGTACAAATTGATTGTGACAGCAAAAATAAACCCGCCGTGTTCTTTGTAGTACGTAGGAAGATCGGTAGAACCCCCACCGAGGGACAATCGAAATGGAGTTCGAGTTAAAATCATATCGGAATTCTTGATGCTAATATTTGTTCAACTCTCTCAATATCTTCTGATGTCGAAATGCCCCCCAAACTCTTCCGCGCTCGGACAGCAACCACACGATGATCGCTGACAAACTGTGATACCATATCCGTAAAATTAAATTCATTTTTTGCTCCCCGATCCGCATGGTATGAAAAAACTTTTTTTGAAAGCAACATCACGCCATCTGCGATCAGATTCCCTTCCGGGTGTTCTGGCTTTTCGATAATTCTTTCAATCGTCCCATCAGATCGCAAGCTCACGACTCCATGATTCCATGGATCGTCAACCTCCCAGCAGAGAATGCTAAATGGGTGAGACAAACATGTTTCCACATCCAAAAGATTCGGAAGTTCGTCACCATAACAAAAAAGAAAACGATCATCGTGGAGATACGGTTCGGCCGCGAGAAAACTATATGCTGTGCCCTGATCCGATCCTTCGGCGTACACCACTTTTTTCCCATGAAAAGAATCTCCGCAATACGCTCGAATCTGATCTCCCAAATAATGGATTACCATAACCACTTCATTGATTTCTTTTGGAAATGCATCAAAAATATGATCAAGAATCGTCTTTCCTGCTATCCGAAGAAGAGGCTTTGGCGTCGAGTCTGTCAATGGACGCATTCGTTTCCCTTCTCCTGCCGCGAGTATTATTGCTTGCATAATTTTCGGATCTTACTGCTCCCGACCAGTATGAATCACTTCCCTCACAATATATGGTGTCTTTTTACTTGTTTCAAAATACACGCGCAAAATCAATTCTGCCAAGAATCCGAGCATAAAAAATAGAATGCCAGAAAGAATAAAAAAGATCGTGACAATCGGGAGAGGGGTTTGGCCGAAATTACGAAGCCCTGCGACTTTGAGATACAGAGCAACGGCTCCAGAAATGAATCCCAATATCCATGCTCCGAGACCCACTGATCCGAAAAGAATGAGCGGTCTCCCGCGCATGGTCACGAGAAATTTGATGGTAAGGAGATCAAAAAGATCTTTTACTGCTTTGAAAAAATAATGCTTCGACACGCCAAATTGTCGCGCGTGATGCCTCACAGGAATTTCCGCGACTTTGGCCCCGATACCGTGGAGGTATGCCGGGAGAAACACGTGCATCTCTCCATAGAGTCGCACAGACTGAACGATTTCTCGGCGATACGCTTTCATCGCGCACGCGGAATCATGCAAATACAAACCAGTGACGCGCGCAGTGAGCCAATTGGCCAAACGTGAAAGCGCGCGTCTGCCACTCGAATCATCCCGCTTCTGTCTCCAGCCAGAAACCACATCATATCCTTCTCTCATTTTCTGAATCAACGGTGGAATATCCTCTGGATCGTTTTGCAAATCTCCATCCATGGTGATGATGATGTCGCCTTTCGCCGCATGAATCCCGGCATCGAGCGCAGAGGTTTGCCCAAAATCCATGGCAAGTATAATGATCGTAATGTTCTGAAGCGCTCTGAGTTTCGATACCGTATGATCTGTGGACCCGTCATCAACAAAAATAACCTCGTAGGGTTCATTGAACCGACCCACGACATCAACAATCTTTTGATGAAGCAGGACGACATTTTGCTCTTCATTATAAACAGGAATGACAAGAGAGATCATAGAAAACATGCGGAGTATACTCTCAAAACCCATTTTCTGTCAATCCGACAGGGGCCGAGATAACCGCCGCCGACAACGGCAGATAAGACTGGTCCCAAGGGGCATGTGGACATGCGTATCAAAGGCAAGCATAATGCGAAGAATGTATGTCTTGAGAGAAGACAAGATACTTTTTGTTGAAGACCCAATAGGATAGGGCTTCCGAAGGAGTCGACTGTAGAGAAAACAAATAGGAATGAGAGAAAAGCCAAAAGAACGGAGAAAAAAAATGTCGAGCTCGCCTGTCGCCGCGATACATGCTTTCAATGTTTTTTTGGTGTATCGACGATAATGGCCGAGCTCCCCATCATGATAGCCAAAAAGACTGGGAAGCGCGGGAACAGTAAGAATCACCTCACCACCCGGACGAACAGATCGAATTAAGTTGGCAAGCGCCTGTCTGTCATTCTCGATATGCTCGAGCACATCTGTCGCAATGGCGATGTCGTACTTTTTGTCATCTGTGACTGATTCCATCGAACCAACCGAGAAAGAACAACGATCTGTCAGGGCGGGCGGAAGTCGTCTTTGCGCGAGCGCGATATATTCACCGGATGGATCAATACCGTGCACAATATGACCTGCCTCAGCGAGAAGAACCGACAATTCTCCAGAGCCGCATCCAGCATTCAGAATATGGAGATTTTCTTTCCCTTTGAGAAAATCCAAAATAATCCGATACTTCGCCTGTGCGTACGGATCTTCTGTGCGAGCAACGAGATCATCGTATTGATATTGGTTGAATGAAGACATACGCGTTTGCCTCTCAAAGAGTATCTCTCTTTTTTCTCGTGAGGACTGTGTGAGCGAGAAAAAAGAGAGGTGAGCGCCGATGGCAAACGCGTAGGTCCCAACAGAGATAAATCAAAGATATCACCAATGCATATAAAACAATAATTCCATCATCACTGTTTGCAAAAATAATACCCCGAGAAAAAGAGACATCCTTTGTCGTCCCCATCCTTCAATCGCCTCCCCAAGTGGAAGAAGAAAGAATGGAGTGACAAAAAGCCATAGCCGTGCGAGTTCACCTTGAAACACACCGATCAGAATAAAAAAGAGAATGACACAAAACCCCACGCCAATCATTCGATCTTTCCTGACAAAAAACGAACGGAGACGAGGGAATAGGAGAACACTTGTGCCAATGCCGAGCGCGACAAGAATATCGAAACTATTCACAACCGCGTACGTGACATATCTTCCAAGAGACACAAAATTACTTTCTACCGACCCGTGATTGGCCGCTTTGGCTACAAAAAAATTCTCAATAATCGAATACTCCGCCCACACATACAAGAAAACAAAAAATCCAACAGCAGAAAAAAGAGTCGCGCCAACGCGAAGAAAAAAATGTTTCCTGTTTTCAACAGATATTTTCTTGAAAACGTGCCAGAGAAGAAACAAAAAAAAGGGGCCAAGAAGCAAAAATAAAAAATTTGATAACAGGGCAATTCCAGCGACGACACCTCCGAGAAGAGACAATCCGACAGATCGAAGCCAACCAAAAAAAAACAACACGATAGCCAGCCAGATCCAGAAAAGAAATGTCGCATCAAGGGAGGTGGCAGACATGAGGACAAGCCCTGGAAAAAATAAAAAGAGGGACAACGTATTTCGCACAGTTTCTTCTTGAAAGAAATATCGGAGGAAATAATATAGTGGCCAGAGTGTAAAGCCTGCGAGTATGACGATGCCAATCGCGATACCAAAAAAACCGCCTGGTGTTATTTTTTCCAAATAATAGGTCATCACACTATACCCTGGTGGATGGGTGATCGCATGATGGGCGAGCTGTGGCTGCAAAGAAATATAATCGTGAAGAAATTGTTTGGTCGATTTGATGAGTGGCACATTTCCTGTGTATTCCCATTTCGTTCGACTGAGTGAATCAGTGATGCTCGTCACCCCTTCGCGGATTCCTGCAGTGGTGACGGAAAAAAAAACAAAAAAACCCAAAAGACATGCGAGAAAGACATGGCGAGGCAACGTCAATAATCTCTCCCTAAAAAAAACAAAAAATGCAAAGATGCTCATGCTTCCCATCAGCCACCACGGTTCTCTCATTTTTGGCGATGGAATACCATAAAAAAACCAACGATCAGGAATGTACCCATGAAAAAAATGGGCGATAAGATATTTTCCACAGAGAACTCCAAGAATCACACCGACGACGATGAGGATGAACTTCCGACTCGCCGCATCTCCCCGACTTGCGCGAAAAAGCCAGGTGGTGATGAAACAAAACACGAACATCGCGGCAATGATCCCGCTCAAAATAAGAGGAAATTTTTCTTCCCAGAGCGGTGAATATGCCTGTCCGCTTACCGTGGCGATAAGTCTAAAGAGTGTTTCTTTCATGTGAAAAGATGAATGCTGTTATTTTTTCCGCGCGACTCTCCCATGTGAATTCTTTGAGTTTTTCAAAAATGACTTCTTTCATTGGTGTCACCTCTTCTCTGTGATCAAAAGTATACCGGAGAGCGTTCGCAAGCGAGTCAACATCATCGGGCTGAAACCAAACAGCTCCATACTTCACGTGAGACAAGATGTCCTCGAGCGCGAGAACTTTCGACGCCACGATCGGTTTCCCTGCTGCCATATATTCAAAGAGTTTGAGAGGTGATGTGTACGTAGAGCCGATTCTGGTGGCCGCGCTATTCGGGAGTACGAGTACATCCGCAGCGTGGAGCCAGACGGGAATCAATGAATGTTTTTGCCATCCAATGATATGAAGATTTGGAAAACGGAATGTCTTTCTCAACCGATGCACCTCTTCTTGCGTTCCTCCGATAAGGTACACGTCAACGCCATCTTTCAAAAGACGCTCTGCTGCCCCTGCAAGAATATCTGCTCCTTTCCATTCATATAAATGGCCCGTATACACAGCAACTTTGATCCCGAGAGGAATACCGAGCTTCTGGCGACACAGATCTTTTGACTCCGATATCCTGAATTGTCTTGGATCCATCGCGTCATGAGCGACCACTATTTTTTCCTTTGGAACGCCATACTCGATGAGTTTCTTTTGGATACCACTGCTAATCACAATCAGTCCTCGCGATTTCTGCCACGCCTGTTTGTGAAAAAATTGTGGCTGATCCGGCAACGTATGAATTTCAAAAAATACATTCGAATATTTTTTGGAAAGCCAATACGCGAGCAGTGTGTCACGAGTATACAAAACAGCGAATGATTTTTTCTGAAGATATTTTTTTACTGAACGAAAAAAAGTCCAACTCTGCAGTGCATACCCAAATCGGCCAAAAAAATTGTTCGTGACAAGATCGAAACATGGAAGTTTTGTAATCGTAAAACGAGAAGAGAGATTATAAAATTCAAATACATCTTCGACAATCGAATTTCGACGGCAAGGTACAATCAATTTAACAGAGACCCCCATGTGCACGAGCGCTTCTGCAGTCTTCATAATCTGAATCCCATGTGCCTTTTCTGTGGGAAGACGGATGTTGGCGATGTAGGCAAGGGAGGGCATAGATCGAACTATTTTCGTACCACAAAAAAATAACCCAAAGGAAATCGCTGAACACCAAGCGCGGGTCGGCATCGCACCACGATTCGATCAAGAAAAAAAATACACGGCACACAGAGTAGGCGTACGATTTTGGGTAATACATGTTCGACCTGAGAAAACCCAGCGCTCCATGGCCCACGACCAAATGGCATAATCTCTACCTTCAAAAATCCTGCCTCACGAAAGAGTCGCCCGAGTGTTTCCGTTGTATATCTCCAATAGTCATGCGGGTCCGGATGATATTGCACGAGAAACGGAACTGCTCCAAAAAGCGCGCCTTCGGTCTGCAATATACGAAAAACATCTGAAAGAACTTTTTCAGGATGAGACACATGTTCAAGCACATTAAAAAGAAGCGCGGTGTCTACCGATCCGGGAGTGTATGGGAGAGGCGCTTCTTCAATGTCTACTACTTTCTGGCCCACGTTTCCTTTCTCATGAAATCCGAGATCAATACACTCGATACGTGCGTTCGCGGCACGACGCAAAAATCGATGATAACTCGCGAGCGTCTTGCCACTGCCAATGTCCACGACCAACCCCTGTATTTCATGAGTACGACAACATTCATTCATGAGAACGCGATAGAGATCTTTTCCACGCCACAACTCTTTGAAAAAAGATAACATTGACATATTTAGAGGACGTATACGTTTGCCCCTCAAAGAGGCGTTCACCCCTCTTTTTTCTGAGTGAAGACTGTGTGAGCGAGGTGATACGTCCGTTGCGGAAGTGTGTGGTTGCAGGGCGTATCACTGGTCATCAAAGGACGCGAGTTTCTGAGCGAAAAAAAAGAGAGGTGAATGCCGATGGCAAGCGTGTAAATCCTGATATTATTGCTTCTTGACCCATTCAATGTACCGATCAATCCCCTCCCAAATATTCACTCGAGGAGCAAAACCAAGACTTCTCGCGAAAGAAATACCCGCGGGGAAACGAGATACTTCTCCCGGGCGCGGCGCCTCATGCACAACACGGACACCAAATTTCTCGGCAATATAGAGAGCAATCGTTTTGATCTGCACATTCACGCCACTTGCAAAATTAATCACTCTGCCTTTGAGCGCCGGAGCGTTGAGAACCAGATGATACCCCTGAATAATATCACTCACATGTAAATAATCCCTCATTGTTATTCCATCACCATACACGACCAGATCTTCGCCTCGCATGGCGCGACTGACTAATTTCGGAATGAGCGCGCCAAATGCGCCACTTTTTTGTCTTTCCCCAAAAATATTAAACGGGCGAACAATCGTCACATCAAGATGAAAAGACTTAAAATAGGAGTGACAAATCCGATCCGCGGCTGCTTTGGATGCCGCGTATGGACTGTTGGGCCGCATTTCTGATGACTCGGTGAGCATCTCTCCATCCGCGAGATCGTGGCCATCACCATACACTTCACACGTGGAGGTAAAAATAAGACGACCGCCGTTTTTACGGATTGCTTCAAGGATATGATATGTTCCAAGGATATTCGCATGAAAAAAAATGAGCGGGTCTTTGAGTGATTCGTCAACATTGATGTGCGCCGCGAGATGATACACTATATCCTGGCCCCGAACTGCCTTGTCCACTGCCTCAGCGTCTGTCACACTCCCCCAAATCACTGTCACTCGATCACGAATCGCAGAGAGGTTTTTCAGTGACGTATCTGAATAGGTATTAAAGATAGAGACGCTGTGACCCAATGTCACAAGAAATTCTGCCAGATGGCTCCCTTGAAAACCTCCTCCTCCTGTAATCAGGATCTTCATATACAGAAATGTTAGGATTGACGAGACAGGCGAATATAGCTACAATAGTAGCCGAATAACCATAAAAAAACAAGGGTATGCCCCTCAATGCTTCCATCATTATTCCTATCTACCGTGATAGTAAGAATATAGCAGAAACCATCGACACACTGATGAATTTTTTACACACAGAACAAATACAGGCAGAAGTGATTGTGGTGAACGACGGTGGGGAACGAGAAGGAGTACATATTATCCAAAAAAAAATGGAAATCTGGCCCACGCTTTCCCTTATTGACAGAACAGTGAATAAAGGAAAAGGATACACCGTGCGCGAAGGCATGCAAAAAGCGCAAGGAACATACATCTTTTTTACGGATGCGGATCTTCCATATACTGCCAAACCTATCCGGACGATGCTCACCATGCTTTCATCGAGGCAAGCAGATCTCATTATTGCGAATCGAAATCTTCCCACCGGGGAGCGAGATGAAAAACCATCTCCGCCAAGACGTCTCGCGCATATCATTTATTCGTGGTTCATCCGATTCCTTCTTCCGATTCGGTTCACAGACACACTCGCGGGTCTCAAAGCCATACGAAAAGAGGTCATGGATGCCATCCTCCCCAAATTGACCATTGATCGCTATTCGTTTGACGTGGAAATCATTCTGGCCACGCTTCGAACTGGTTTTACCGTAAAAGAAATCCCTGTCTCACTTCGAAACATCGGTCACTCAAATCTCGCAATTCGAAGAGACGCGCCACAGATGATTCGAGAAGTCATCCACATTTGGAACCGCGATCGGAAAGGCGCGTATTTATAAGCGCTTGTCTCACCAGTCTCTTTCATCGCGAAAATCATACATTTTGAGCAAAAACTGCGCGGAGCGAGGAGTAATACTGGATGAACTCATAGCAAATTTCCATGCAGTATCCGCTGTATGAAGCATGGCCATGATTCCTTTTTTTTGTGCCTCCAATGCTCAGGGGCAAAACAGGCGTGTAGAGAGCGTTGTGGGTGGCTATGATGCTGTTTGAGTTTTGCGCGTGCGGGTTTTGGAGGGAAGAAAAAAGAAATTGTGACGATGCGGAGGGACAACTCGCTATGAGTTCGATAGTATTGCGACGAGCAATACACAGTTTGGAGCCAACAGGTATGATTTGCAGGAGAATATGGATTTGTGAGACCGACTCTTAGCCTCTCTTCTTGTAGAGCGTGTAGTGCCCCTCCTGTTCTACGACATCATACGATTCGCCAAGTTGTTCAGTGACATCCCGCATCGCAATTCCGTCAAGCGAACCACCGGTCACGACATAGGAAAAACGGTTCTGATCGGAAGAAAAAAGATTCGGTCTCCCAAAAAATCGTGATGGATTGACCTGCAAAAACTGATACACATTTTGATGCTCAAGAAGAAAAGAGAGACTCGGCGCATTGATGACAAATAGGTCAGACTGGATAGGAACTTCTCGTCGTATTATGTCTGAAAACTGAACGACCTCTTCTGAATAATACAGCGGATCGCTCCGACGCGTGATAAGATGCGCGGACTGAAATAAAATAAGACCTATAATCGTGGTATACGCGATTTTTTTGTATGTGTGAAAAAAATCACACAACGCCTTTGGAAATGAAAGAAAGAGAAGGAGATGGACAGGAAAAAAATAACGATACCATCCTGGCGTCTTCAAATACCACAAAAAATTGAGAATGATAAACGCGGCCAGAATCACATCATGGCTTTCCAAAATTTTTTTTCGCCATCGACGAATCCAGAAAAGAAGAGAAAATAAAAAGAGAACCAAAAAGTGAAGCGGGGTTGATTCGGTGACAAAACGAGCAAGATTTGAAATGATGAGTGTTCGAAAATCTCCGGCCGCGTACGAATTGGAATAATAGTGAAGTGCGCTCACAATTCCGGCAAAAGAAAACGCGGGAATAATTGACCAAAGCCAGCCGAACAGTGGCGGAATCGCCCCTGTTGCGATCAGACAAATTCTTTTCCAAAACGGAGTTCTATATCGTTTGGCCCCATACCACTCACCAAGAAACACTGCTGGGATAAGAAGAAGAAAAAAAGGTTTGGCCGCGATGCTCAAACCAAACAAAAAACCCGAAAGGAGGAGCCGTTTGATATGAAAGATACGTGGAAGCGCCAAAAGTCCAGCGAGAAGATATGCAAGGCCAGTCACTTCGCCCAGCACTCCTTTTCCATTTCCATATAAAGGAGCAAATGTCACCAGTAACGCCAAAGTGAAAAGAGCGGCATTTTTGTCTTTGAAAAATTTATTTGCCACGACATAGGAAAGCAGACCGAACGTAATGAGATACGCCACTGATGGAATCCTCGCTGCGGTCAGATTGATCCCAAATAATTTGAGTGAAAGTGCGACAGGAAACAATAATGGATAATTGGTGGTAATCAAAAATTGCCGCTCCGCGACAAATGCGCCTGGAGATGTCTCGAGACTGTACACCCCATACTCGGCCAGACTCTTCGCGATTCCCATGTTGATACCTTCGTCAAACCACGTGGCAGGACTATATGCCAATCGCCATGTACTCAAAAAAATAAGGAGAAAAAATAAAAATAAAAAAATCGTATTTCTTTTTGTGTCTTGTAAAAAAGAAGATATCATAGTAATGCTCGTATCCGTTCTATAATAATCTGCCATGAGAGGAACATATCAATTCCACCGACAAGCGCAAAAAAGACGATAGTAAAAAGAAGGACACGTTGAACGGCTTTCTCTTTTTTGAGAAAGGCATGCATCGCGTAACCGGTGGTGAGCGCCAACAATGGATAGATGGGAAACCGATATCTCGACTGCACAACGGTCGTAAGAAGTGGCAGCACAGTGACAATCCCAAAAAGGAAGAAATACTTTGAGAGTGGCTCCTTCCTCTGTATCCAGAGTATCATACCCGCGACACCAAAAACAAATAGGAAACCAATCGCGCTCGCTGAAAGCGCGACGAAGAGAGCAAGAGAAATTCCTTCTTGATAAAACCAAAATCCCATCGGCCGAATGAGACTAAAAAATCGCACAAACCGAGTGAATGTAAGCTCGAAAAACTTTGTGGGATATGCCTGAACAAACGCGCGGAAGGCCTTTGGCGCTTCCTCTTTGATCGCGATGACCCCGAACTCTTCGACATGCTCTATCACCGGATTGAATCCTGAGGCAATCTGTCCACCATCGCTCTCGAGTGTATTCCCAATCCAGAGATTGTATTGCCCAATAAGCGTTGTTGGAATAAACACGTGATAGTGCTGATAATTTCGAATCGTCCATGGAGTGAGAAAAAGAACAAAAAGAAAAAGAAAGACTCCCCCCGCGATCCATCGCCGTTTGAAAAAAAACCAAAAGAGGATGACTGGGATAAACAGAATCATAGGAGGCCGTACCAGTACACCGATACTGAGAGAGACAGCGAGTACACTCCCCCACAATAGAGGTCGCCCTTTTTGAGTCAACCTCACAAATCCCCACAGAGACAATGTGACAAAAAACAGCGCCAATGTTTCTGTCATGAGCATTGCCGCAATTTCGATAAGATCTGGATGAAAACCAAAAATGGCAGACGCAAAAAGACCGACCTTCTCGCCATTCTCCTTGAACAGAGATCGACCAAGAAGAAACAGAAGGTATGCGGTCGCGCAGTGGAGAAAGGCTTGCGCGATCCAGACAACTTCATAGTAATATCCAAATACACGGTAGAGTCCCGCAAGAAAAAATTCGTACCCCGGGCCAGCGCGAAGCATCGCTGAATCTTCTTCAAAACTTTTTGTTCGATCTTCTCGAAATCCATATCCCTCGGCCAGATTCATGGCAATCCGATCATAGGCCTTTGCGTCCACGACTGGTTCTATTCTGTGGATAAAAGCGTATCCGACCGTGACCAAAAAAGTCGCCCCCAAGATCCACATCAGCCAAAATGTCGAAGATCTGTGAAAAAAAAACATACGCTAATCCCTCCGCCAGACATTATACTTCACAATCACCCAAATCGCTCGCACCCCATCTTTCCAATTAATCTTTTTCCCTTCCGCATAACTGCGTCCTTTGTATGAAATACCCACTTCATACATACGGACATTCGGAATGCGCGCCACTTTTGTGGTAAACTCTGGTTCAAATCCAAATCGATTTTCTCGAAGTTGAATATGGGAACATACATCCCGAGTAAACACTTTGTAACATGTTTCCATGTCTGTGAGATTGAGATTGGTGAACATATTTGAGAGAAGGGTCAAAATATTGTTTCCCACATAATGCCAGAAATAAAGAACGCGATGCGGGGCACTCCCCAAAAAACGAGACCCATACACGACATCCGCGTCCCCGTCTAAGATGGGTTGTAGAAGAACAGGATATTCTGTCGGGGAGTATTCCAAATCCGCGTCCTGAACAAGAAAAATATCACCAGTTGCTTCTTCAAATCCACGTCGGAGCGCCGCGCCTTTTCCTTGATTCTGCTTCTGGTGAAACACACGGATAGGATACTGCGTTTGTACTCGGTCAAGCACATCTTTTGTGCCATCCGTCGATCCATCATTGACGAGAATAATTTCTTTTTCGAGATTGCCAATAGGCGCCGCAAGGACACGCGTGATTATGTGTTCAACGGTTTTTTCTTCGTTGTAGACCGGGATGATGATCGAAAGTTTGATAAACATACACATGATGAATCAGGAATGATGGAGAAAAAGATCGTCAACAATCCGATGAATGGTTTTTTGAATAGAATGATTTTCTCCTACGATATCCTGCAATAGCTGTGTGTCAATCGCCTGATAGTGTAGCACCTTTTCTATTGCTTGTTCCAGATCCCCTGTTTCGAAAAGACATGCAGACGGTAATACTCGGTGAAATGCTTCGTTTGAGGTGATAACCGGGATACGACAAGACATGGCCTCAAGCACTGCCTTATCAATGCCCCCAGTGGTACTCGCGTTCAAAAAAAGATCTGTGTTTCGATACACATCAGGCATATCATGGTGCTGTTTTTTTCCAATAAAGTCAATACGACTCTGAAGCCCATGTTCTTCTACGAATGTGTGAAGTGACGTCTCATATATTCTATCTTCATCAGTATACGGGACGCCTACAATATCAAGGATGACATCTTTCTGATGCTCATTCACGAGCTTTCCGATGACCTCAATGAGAACATCAATATGTTTGCTACATGTTATTCTTCCTACCGTCAGAAACCGCCACGGAGAGACGCCCCGCCGGGGTGTCTCTCGTGTTCCAGGAAAAAAGAGACGTGTGTCAATCCCATGCCCAGTCACCAAAATTTTTTTCGATCGGAGTCGAATCCCGTCTTCGTGCGCAGTAAAAATGCGGTGGACGAGGAGAGACGCAATGCGAAGATGCAGAGGCACAGATCGATGCAGATACCACAAGCCGATTCTTTTCCCAAATAATCGAAGAATCCACGCGCCACGAACGATATACTCGGGACACATGTGTACAAATACTCCCTTTGATTGCCAGCCGAACACCCACAACAGACGCCAAAACCGGAGAAGCCGACGCAGAATCCCATATCCTTTTTCCTTTCCAAGCGACGTCACTATCACATGTTTGGGCAGATGATAGATACCCACTCGATTGGCAATCACAAACACACGATCACATTCCACGGCAAATTGCCCAAGCCACAAACAAAAAAAAGCGAGGTTTGAATCGTGTTCATCGACTGCCTGAGTGATGACGAGGAGATTTTTTCTCATACTATCAAATCAATTGTTCCAACGCTTCCTTCACAATTCCATCCACCACATTCTGACTAAACTGCGCTTCCCCTTTTTTCTTCGCACGATCGGAAAGCCGAAGACGAACATCAACTGACTGAAGCGATTCGAGGGCTATGAGAAATTCCTCTGCCGTATGCGCAACCAATACATCTTCTCCGGGAACAAAATCATACTCCGCCAGTCCGCGTTCATGCGTGATGGTTGGGAATCCACGCGCCAGCGGCTCGAAGATTTTCTGTTGCATACCCGCGCCGTACAATGATGGAACAAGAGCAATATCCATTCCCTTCGTGAACGCGGTGAGATCATCCACAAATCCTTCAAACAGCACATTATCCCGAATATACACGGTAAGATCATCGGGAAATTTGGATCCGGTAATATGAAACAAAAATCGATCTCCATGTTTTTTGAAAATTTTTGGCGCGATATCTTTTAGAATAAATTCCAGCGCTTTGCGATTGTGAAAAACATTGTATGTGGATCCAGAAAAATAGACATGCAATTGATCCGTTTCCTTTGGCGTGTGCGTCCCGAGTGTCTTTGCAATCCCGCGTAATGGCAAATTTGCCACATGCCGAACTCCGATAGATTCATAGAGTCGCTCTTCGTATGGCGTAATAGAAAAAAGCAAATCGGCTCGCCGAGCGGAGATGATTTCTGTGCGATATTTTGGGAGATACTTTATATAATTGAGAAGTGTCCGCCCATCTTCTTCCAAAAAATGTTTTGCCTCAAAATTAATCGAGCGAACCACAATCGGGATGTGGCGAGATGCCACGAAGCGATACAACGGCCACAAATACGTATAGTCAAACCACACGAGATCAGGATGAAACGTATCGAGCTCATTCCGAAAAATGTTTCGCATTTTTGGCTCTGTATATTCGAGAACCGATCCATCCGCGTACCATGGATGTGTCAAAACAAATATATTTTTTTTCCATCGGAGAACGTTGTCTGACTCCGCGGTATAGACATAGGGAACAAGTGTGACTGGCACATCCTCTTTTTCCCATACCTCGCGTATGTGCCGAGCATCCTGCCAGTCAAATGCCTTGCCAATGACCCGAATGTCGCATCCAAATCGTTTGAGCTGACGAAATCCCTCTGCCCGATCCTGCTCGCAGGCTCCAGCGTCTGGATACGGAAATCGAGGCGTGACAATAAGAATTTTTTTTTTGTGTAAAGTCATAGATGTCCTGAGGGATCCCGCGTTTATCCTGACGGACAAACGTGAAATTTCTTGTCATAAAAACCGCCGATACCACATCTGGAACATGAGAACCGCCCATATCGTGTTCAAATGATAGGCTCTTCCTGCCATATGATCATCAATCATACGCCGAATCGTGTCAAATTGAAAGAATGACGCGGTCTCTCCCATATATGACGGCGACAATACTTCATACGTCAGCTCTCGAAGCGGCCCGCGCAGCCATTTGGCAGTTGGCGAAAACCATCCGCGTTTTGGCTGACCGAGAACATGGGCAGGCAGATATGCTTTCATCGCCTGCTTCAAAATATATTTCCCTTCTCCCCTGTGTATGTTCCAAGATGTTGGAAATGACAATGCGAGTTCCACGATTCTGTGATCCAAAAACGGTACTCGTTGCTCGAGTCCAAAGGCCATAGACATTTTATCTGAACGCATCAGTGATTCTTCGGCAAGCCATGTTTGTAAATCAACTCGCATGAAATCCTTCTCAAAATCATCTGAGATATTTCGAAAATACGTCTCACGAAATTCTGATGCCGTGATCAGCGGATCATTGTACTCTGCCGAAAGAAAAGAGCTGAGCACCTGCTCTTTTTGCGCCATAAAGGATAGATACCGATCCGTAGGATCGTCGAAAGTTGCTTTTTGAAAAAAACGCGCAACCGGGAGCCCCAGCATGGCAGACAAAGAGGCAACCCGAGAGCGCAAAGCCAAAGGGGTGTGCTGATAGCGACTGATCCATTGGCTATACCGATACCGCGGATATCCCCCAAACAATTCATCCCCGCCATCGCCGCCAAGTCCGACTACAACCTCCCGACGCGTAAATTCAGACAGCAGATATGTCGCGGCTTGCGTGGTATTCGCGATTGGCTCATCCATGTGATAAACCACGTCATGGAGAACCCGCAGACAATCGTCTCCGGTCATCACTACTTCATGATGATCGGTCTCGAAGATCGCACTCGTTTGTTTCGCGAGCGCGGCATCGGCCTGAAACTTTGGATCCGGCTCATCGAACGCGATAGAAAAAGTCTTAATCTTACTTGTCATTGCCTCACTCGCAAGCGCGGTCACAATGGTCGAATCAATACCGCCGCTCAAGAATACTCCCACCGGACGATCGGACACAAGCTGACGCCTGAGCGCATCACGAAGAAGAAAACGAAGTTGTTCTTCTGCCTCTGCTCTTGAGAGCGTGGTTCGGGAAACAACTGGCTCCCAATACAATTGCGTGTGAATCGGCTCGCCTGTTCGCCAAACAAGAAACGAACCGGGTCGAAGTTTGGAAATCCCTTGAAACATCGTCCGAGGCGCTGGCACATAGAGCAATCGAAAATAGAGATTCCATGCGTCCCAGTCGACACGACCATCAATCGGATGCGCAAGGATCGATTTTATTTCAGAAGAAAAAATCAATCGCGCGCCATCGAAAAAATAATAGAGTGGTTTGATACCAATCCGATCACGCGCAAGGATGAGTGTTTCTTTCTTTTTATCCCAGATTGCCAAAGCAAACATGCCATTGAATCGAGAAAAGCACTCGGTGCCGTATGCTTCATACGCGCGAAGCACCACTTCTGTGTCACCAGATGAGCGAAAATGAAATCCTTTTTGTTCCAACTCTGTGCGAAGATCCCGAAAATTATATAGCTCTCCATTGTAGACGAGCCACACACTCTCATCATTATTCCCCATCGGCTGCTTCGCCCGATCCGATAAATCAAGTATCGCAAGACGCCCCTGACCGAGACTGATCAACTCATCGACATAGACGCCTTCTCCATCCGGTCCACGGTGAGCGACTCGTTCATTCATCGCGTGAATTAATTGTGGATTGGGAAATGTAAACCCGTTGATGCCGCACATATAATTGTGTTAAGCCCGATTAATTGTGTTAAACCCAATGTTTCCAAAAGGCAACAATATCACGGATCATCTGTTCATACGGGATCATCGGCTCCCACCCAGTGGCATTTCGAATCTTCTCGAATGATCCATATATATCCGACGGGTCTCCTCTACGGACAAACGCCGGATTGACCACAATCGGTACAGACACACGCCCCACACACGAGGAGCCAAGAGCAATGATATCGTTCAATGCGATAGAACTTCCATGACAAACATTATAGGTTTCGCCACTGGCAGGACGTTGTATAAGAAGACGATACGCACGGACCACATCGCGCACATCTGTGATATCACGCCTGACGGTTGGATCGCCCATCTCAAGATGTGACCGTATCCCACGATGGACTTCAATCACTTGTTTCAAAATCTTCGCAACGACGAAGGTGTCGGTCTGCCCCGGACCTGTGTGATTGAAACTCCGTGTCATGACAATTGGAAGACGGTCTGTGTACGATGCAACCAGTTGCTCTTGCTCGATCCGAGATTGCGCGTACACACCCATTCCTTCGAGCGGATACGCTTCGTCTACCGGAATTTTCTTCGGATTTCCATAGACTTGATTGGAGCTTACAATGAGAACCGTGGGCGGGACGGAAAGAGACAGCGCCGCATCGAGCACATTTTTTGTTCCACCCACATTCACGGCATAGGTAAGCGCTGGGTGCTTTTCCGCAAACGGCGGCGAGCTGATTCCTGCCAGATGGACAATCACATCTGGCTGTATATCGTTCAGTGTCGATGATACTGCCAACTCATCAGTGATATCAACCGCATGATACGGCCCCTCTACTCGTCCCTCACCTTTTCCAAGCCCAACAACATCGTAGCCATGACGCTTGAGTTCTTTTTTCATGTATGGGCCAACAAAGCCATTAATGCCAGTGATCAGCGCGCGTTTGGACATATATCGCTTGCTCAATGATCAATTCTATCATGAATACATACTGTCTTTTTCATTTCATCTACCCACTCTTGTTTTTTCGCCACGGGAATAATCCGCACCTTCTCCCCTTCCTTCACTTCAAACCCTGCCACTCCCACATCATTTATGATAAGGGGGGTGCCTGCGGCTACCGTTTCTACTGCCACTAAGCCATATCCTTCTGAAAGACTCGGAAAAAGAACGCAATCCGCTCCTTTGAGATACCCCCACGGATCTGTTGTCCATATCTCAAATCGTACCGCATTCTCAAGTCCTTGCGCAAGGACACATTTTTTGAGGCATGAAAGTTCCGAACCATCTCCCACAATCAAAAGAAGCGCGTTTGGTTGCTCCTGTTGCGCACGACGAAACACGTCAACAATCCATTCAATATTTTTTACCGGGTCAAGTCGGCCGAGTATCAAAAAAATGGGTGAAAAATTTGGATACCGATCGTGAAGAGAAAAACGCGGGTGATACGATGCAATGGTAGACGCGTCAACTGACACTGCTCTGACCTTGATCTTCTCATCCGGTATTCCAAGATGTAAAACGCTCTGGCGCACTCGCTCTCCGACCACTCTCACACGATCCGCCTTCCCAATAAGAAATCGACCGAGAGCATAGCGAAAAAAATTCATGAACGAACTTTTTCGATAATACGCTGAACCAAAAAAATCACCATGCAACTGCACTTCCCATGGAATGTGGTGTCGCCGCGCAATACTATACCCTATGAGCCCAGTAAAAAATGGGTCTTGGGTAGTTACCTCTCGGATTCCTCCTTTGGAGACCGCTTGACTCCCGATCTGAACAAGACGAAAAAACTGCTGTATCTTCGATGTTCCACCAAACGCGTACACAGATGCCATGGGAGATAATTCCACCTTTTTCGGTTCTCTGTTGGGAATAAAAATCAAAAGAGGCTGTTCTTCTCCATAGTGTTTCATTCGTTCTGCCACAGCAGATGTTGCGTCAAGAATACGATGATCGAGGCTGATCATCAATCGCATACTTGCCCTATGATTCTTTTCTCCTCTCAATACATCCATGGTACGTGCAAACATCGTCTCCAAAGAAAATTCTTTTTCTCGCCCTTCTTCAAACCCGGATGAATGAAACGCCCCGCCCGCAATGATTTTCTCTATGGATTTGGCTATCGCGTATATATCATTATATGAAAAAAGGTATCCATTACACCCGTCTGTGATCAGTTCTGGATTCCCGCCACACCGACTTGCGACAACTGGACGCCTCAAACTCAATGCCTCGAGAAGCACATGCGACAAACCTTCGTAGGCGCTATTCAATACGATAACATCGGCGGCTACCATATATGCAAGTGTTTCTTCTCGAGAAAGAGACCCAAGGAGCGCCACTATATCCTCCAACTTGAAACTTTTGACTTTTGACTGTAGACTGGCGAATTCCGGTCCATCACCAATAATTTTCAATCGAATGCGAGGATATTTTTCTATCAATCCACGCATTACTTCGATCAGAGTTTCCATCCCTTTCCACGGCACCAATCGTCCGACAGAGACGACCCACTGTTCTCCTTTTGGTTTTGAGACAGGACTCGGAGACGCCACGTCAACCGCATTGTAAATCACCTGCACGTTGTTGCTCTCCACACCCCATCCTATGACGATACGCCGTAAGTATTGACTCGGAACAATGACAAGATCAGCCCTTCCGCATACCCATCGTTCAATATTTCGAAGCCGAGCGATCGAGCCCGTGAGAGACATCGTCTGAAATGTTTCGAGAGAAACAAATGGGTTTCCCCGATTCTGCCACTGTTCCCATGCGTAATCGCCCACTACCTTCACGACACATCTCTTTCGGCGAACCCGAGCCGCAAGATACGCAGGAAATCCAGCATTCACCGGCCCCATGGCATAGATAACATCGGCATCTTTCCCATGCTTGAAGAGCAAAAAGAAGTAGTGCAGGTATCGGAGCATCTTATGTTTTGATCGAACTGTATAGACAGGACAGAGTGCTTTTGTCTGATCTGAATTTGGATTCAAAGAAACGATCCGAACTGTATGCGCGTATTCAGGTTGAGCAAGTTTATTCCCAAGCGCGACAACATATGTCGCGGGCCCCCCAGATTCTGGCGGAAAAATATCTGCTGCTAATACAATCTTCATATCATAAAACTTACAGGTTTGCCTCTCAAAGAGGCGTTCTATATCATACGTGCAAACAAGTTGTGTATCCGCTCTGAGACGCTCTCCCAAGAAAATTGTTCCTTCACCATTCTGAATGCGCGATCAACAACGTCGTCAATCTCTCGTGTATTCTTTGAATCGAGCACATATTGAATTTTTTCTGAAATATCTTTTGGATCGCCCACACGACAAAACCATCCTGTCTCCCCGTCTCTCAAAAAATCCGGAATCCCTCCCACACGAGTCGCAACCACTGGAACCCCAGCCGCCATGGCTTCGAGAAACGCATTTCCAAGTCCTTCTGAATAACTCGGGCGACAAAACACGTCACTGACCCGAAGATACTTTTGCACCTCGTCATATGATACCTGACCTATGAAATGCACACGATTCGAAAGTGAAAGACCCATGACAACATCGCGCAGATGCGCTTCAAGTTCTCCTATTCCAATGATTAAAAGATGATAACCATCCGGGAGATACTGAAACGATCGAACCAAATCTTCCACGCCATTTTTTTTCACCAACCGAGACACAGTGACCACCATTCGACTTTTGTCGGCAATACCAAGTTTCTTTCTGACTGTTATTTGATCATTGGTCATTGGTAATTGATCATTCACTTCGACCCCATTCGGCACAACGTCAACAGCGCCCGTCGCTCCCATCTCTTTGGCCCAATCTGCCAAATAGGTACTGATTGCCTGAATATAATCTGCTCTTCGGAATATCTGTTTAAAATACCACCAACACCACCACACGTGTTTGTAAATATGCGCCCGGCTGTCTCCTTCTTGGAGTGTCAATAAAAATGGAACCTGTGGATGCCTTTTTTTATATCGCAAGGCCGCAAAACCAGCATAGCTCGCCATGACTCCCCATACCATGTCAAACTGGCCATACTGTTTGGCAACACGATATCCATCTCGAATCAGATGGTACTTGTCGAAGGCACTCCCTTTTCCTATGCGGACAACGCGGACATTCTCGATCTGTTCCTCAGCCGTGAGTTCTCTTTTGAGTTTCGCTGTCACAAGAACAAATTCAAAATCTGCGAGTCGTTTCGTGATTTCTTGGATAGCGATTTCCGCGCCGCCAATACATGGAATATACGCGGTAGAAAAAATGAGAATACGTTGCATATAACTGACCAATGCATATTACTGACTATTCGCACATAGCTTAATGCCAAAAATTCCATATTTGGCGCAACGCTTGCCATTCGCCCAAAAAAATCCTCAATGTATCTACTGATACATCTGCGGTTTTTTCGGGCTCCATGGCGGCGCGTTGCATCCAAATCTGAAATTTTTACTCTATCAACCTATGTGCGAATAGTCAGTAAAATCATAGCAAATTTCCATGCAGTATCCGCTGTATGAAGCATGGCCATGATTCCTTTTTTTTGTGCCTCCAATGCTCAGGGGCAAAACAGGCGTGTAGAGAGCGCTGTGGG
>CAYJXK010000006.1:0-37608 GCA_964374115.1 uncultured Gammaproteobacteria bacterium | reverse complement strand
GCGGATCTCGCTTGTAAAAGCATACCATTGTTGGTATGCTTTTATTATACGAACACAGCGTATGCGGTTCGGGGCTCGGCTCGCCCCTCTCCCATATTTTTGCTCCCGTTGGTCGCAAAAACATCGCATACTCGGATACGTTAAGTGAAATAAATTTAGCCCTTAATTTTAACTATATGAAAAACATTCTCATCGCACTCCTCGTGATTTCAGTAGGATTCAATGTCTATTTCGCCATTCAAGATAGCGCAAAACCGTCTCCAGAAATTACATCAAAAGAACGCTCAGACCTTGGCATTTTCCAGCGTGAAGGCAATACATGGATATTCTATTCCATAAAAGAAAGCGGCTCAAAAGAAAAAACAGGTCTTCGCGTTCCTGTGCAATCTAATTCAAGCGTGCCAGAATGGCCAGAGGACATATATGCATCGCTATCGCCGGATGGAAAGAAAGTTGCATACATGCAAAAACCGGCATGGCCACACCAAATTTATGTCGCAAATATCGATGGGGCAAAAGTAACCGAGTTAGTAAATTGGGACGCTGATTTTACACCTACACATGCGAGCATAGAAAATCAGTTCATATGGTCACGTGATGGAAATGCTTTAGTATACGCAATAACAAATGAAAATTGTGGCCCTGCCGATAGCGATGGCGGTGGCACGCTTGAAACAACACTATTCAAAAAGGATTTCATCTCTGGAAACAAGGAAACGGTTTTGCGCCTTGAACATAAATGCGATGAATTTGTAAAAGGTACAAAAGCTATTCCAGTTGATTAAAACGGGCTAAATTTACATCACTTACTGACTCTTAACACTTGCCTTATCGAATACACGGTATGATTTTGAGTCAGATTCGAAGCCCTGGAGCCGTAAAAAACCGCAGGTGTATCCGTAGATACAGTGAGGATTTTTTATGGTGAAGGGCGAGAAGGTGACCAAAATCATAGGTTGTAGTATTAAGGTACGTGTTAAGAGTCAGTAGCATGCCCGATAAGCCACGCTATCCCTACCCCGACCGGCCGAACGAAAGCAATCATCCACCACTTCCACCACGGCTCCCATTTCTGATAATAGGTGAGCATTGATCGCGTGAACTGTTTTTGTTTCCAGAGCGTATCGCGCTTTTTGAAACTCTGTCCCACGTAATCAACACAGGTGATAATCGGAGTATACATCACGCGATACCCCAATCGTTTTGCTTCACGACAGATGTCAACATCTTCGTACCAAATATAATACCGCGGATCGAATGCCCATCCAAGCTTCTCGATAAATGCTCGACGCATAAGCATGAATGAGCCGCGCACGCTATCAACTTCTTGTTCTTTTTCTCCATCAAAATCTTTCATGTGATAGCGATCGAAGATAAAAGGAAAAAGGTGAGGAATTTTGAACATGAGAGCAATCTGCTCCCACAGTCTCGGGAATCGCCGCGGCGTGGCATCACAATTGAGATGCCCAAGCTCGTCGACAAGCTTGGGGCTCACAATACCGACGTCCGGGTGTTTCTCCATCCACTCGACAATCGCGTCAAGACTTCCTTCCTCTACCCGCATATCCGGATTCAAAAAAAGAAGCCACCGGCCCTTCGCAATCTCGAATCCTTGATTATTCGCTCTTCCAAATCCCCTGCCCTCTGGATTTGCTATCAGGCGCACATGTGAAAACTCGGTTTGAATATATTTCGCTGTTCCATCCTGTGATGCATTGTCCACAATAATCTGTTCATACGAAATTGTACGACAGCCCATCTGCACAGAACGAATTTGCGCATCGATGAGACCTTTTGAATTCCATGTGACCGTGATGACAGAGAGATCCGTGCTCATATTTGTGAACCATGTTTCACCACCGCATACTTCTGCATCGTATCTCGAATTGCTTCGTGCACGTCACGCATGTGGATGTCGAGCTTCTCCAAATTTTCAGAGGCAAGAAAATTGTTGGATCTGCCTTTTGTCGCGAGGCCTTGTTTCACCAAATCCTCATTGCTAATCCATTCGTTCTTATGCGTCGGGTCGATGAGCTCTTCATAAAGGGAGACTACTTCCCTATGTTTGAGCGTGCCTGGATTCGTGAGATGAAAAATACCAGTCGCTTTTTTTTCAAGCAATTGATGAAAGACAGTGATCGCGTCTTCAACGATTGTGACACTATTTTCCACATCAATAATTTTGGGATATCGCGCAAGCTTATCAATGAGATTGTCCGGATGGGGCTTCCAGTCGATCGGGATACGAATACGGGCGATCGCGGTATTCGGGAGTGTGGAGAGGGCGAGGTCTGCCGCCCATTTACAGCGAGAATATGTCACCCCGGTAGGATTCCCCATGTCACTCTCCCGCCACTTTTTGTCTGGATGTGGTGAGTCGCCATAAAAAATACAGCCTGAACCAATATGGAGCAAATACACACCACGCTCCTGGCATGCCCACGCGACCACGAGCGGCATAATGGTGTTTCCGACCATGGTTTCTACTTGATGGGTCTCGCACCAGTCCACATTTGGCTTGCCACGCACTCCCCCAGCATTGAACACGACGTCTGGTTTGTATGTATCGAGTAGTCGCAACATATCCTCCTTGGTGTATATTTTGGTACCAGGCATGGTGGCTTCGTCTTTCCACGTTTCTTTGCAACGTCCCGCGACGAATCCTTTACCAAGAATAAGAATGTTCATAATCAAAATTATATCTTTCCAATCTTCTTTTCATAATACTCCTCATAATAAACTCGATATGCTCCACTTTTCACTTTCTGCCACCATTCCCAATGATCCCGATACCACATAATCGTCTCTCGTATGCCCTTGTCAAAATCAATTTCTGGTTTCCATCCAAGTTCTTTTTTCATTTTACTCGAATCCAAAAGATATCGCTTGTCATGCTGTAGCCGATCGGGGACATAGCTTTTGAGTGTGTGTGGTTTCTCGAGGGTGGCAAGCACAGCATCAGCGATGTCTTCCACTGTTTTTTCTACACCGGTCCCAATATTATACGCCTCGCCAATGATTCCTTTTTGCAGAATCAAATCAATCGCACGACAATGATCCAGCACATGGATCCATTCGCGTCGATTCCGGCTACTTTTGAATAGGGGTAATGGCTTGTCTTCAAGAGCATTGGTGGTAAAGAGCGGTATCACTTTTTCTGGAAATTGATAGGGGCCGTAATTGTTGGCACAGTGACTGATCGTGACCGGAAGTTTGAATGTATGAAAATATGCCATCGCCACATGATTGGCCGCGGCTTTTGATGCATTGTACGGAGTTTTTGGACAATATGAATCATCTTCATGAAATGCACGCGTCTCTTCAAGCTCGAGTTCTCCAAATATCTCACAGGTCGAGATGTGATGAAAACGTTGCACACCCGCTCGTCGGGCTGCCTCCAAGAGCATCTGTGTTCCAAGCACGTTTGTTTGAATAAATATCCCTGGATCAAGGATTGCTCGATCATTGTGTGATTCAGCGGCAAAATTGACGACGACATCCACCCCGCATAGTTCGCGCCCCATGATGTCAAGATTACCAATATCGGCTTTGACAAAACGATATCGCTCATCGGATGCAATATCTGCGATATTTTCCACATTGCCCGCGTATGTCAAAAAATCCACATTGATAATCTCGTCATCAGGATGAACTTCGAGCCAATAGTGGATAAAATTTGATCCGATAAATCCTGCTCCTCCTGTGACAAGAACTTTCATACGCGCATACACGCTTCCTACGCTCGAACAGGCGCAGATACATGATATTCGAACTCATCTCCAGTATTGAGTTTGTGATTGCTAAAAACGACAACAACCGCCTGATCAAACCCCACATTCTTGACAGAAAGGGCAATGAACGGAGGCACATGCACCGCATGCCGGTCGGTTGTGAGAGCAATTTCTTTCCACTCTTTCGTCTCTACCTGTTCAAACCGCGTGAGGATTGACCCAGACTCCACATAAAACATGATGGATGTCTCTTTGTGATAATAGTGCCCAATATGATACCCTGGATCCATAATCACTCGAGACATATATACGTCGCCGATCTTTACCGAGGAAATCACACGGCCTTCTCGGCTCCGATCATCTTGAAATGTGAATAATTGGACAAACATACTTTGTTATCTTTTTGTATGACCATGCACTCGTGACCCAACCATGGCCCATGCGGCAAGTGTTTCGCCGTTCCAAATTTCATTGCGATGAACCATCTCTTCTATCTCATCGGGACGACGATAGAGCACATCAATTTGTTCAGTATCATCGAGGGCCTGTCTTTCCTGATGAACAACTTCGGCCAAAAATACATGACATTCGTCGAGAATAACCCCATTGTACGGCTGAAACGACCCCACATGAGTGAACGTCTCTGCCAGGCACCCTGTCTCTTCACGAAGTTCTGCCTGCGCATTCTGGAGCGGCGTCTCTAAAGAGCGCGATCCGCCACAGGGAAATTCGATACTGAGCTTCTCCAAAAGATAGCGATACTGGATAATCATAACAATGCGCCCATCAGAAAGCCGAGGAACAATGATCGTACTCCCCGGCAATTGCCCATAATAATAGTGTCCTATCCCCCCATTGGGTTTCTCGTATGTATCATGTTTATACACCCACCAAGGATTTTGATGAATCACTTCTTCAGAAAGTTTTTTTAGATGCTTCATAACATAAAGAGATACTATGCAAGGATCTTTACCGAAAAAACTATTCTCTAATATCCCTCGAATAGTTTTGCAATCTCTGCAACCGGCGCATCTCCTGGATTATTGATAATAGCATGCTGGCTCTTGCCTCCGTCCCCCTGCCACCGCGGCATGATATGCACATGGAGATGCCCTACCACTTGGCCGCCTGTCTCCCCATGATTCCATCCTATATTATAGCCGTCGGGTGAGAGCACATGATCCACGCGATCCATCGTCGCTTTGAGTCCAGAAAAAAATTCTTTTACCAATTCATCATTGAGATCAAAGATCGTTTGAGCATGCACTTTTGGGATGATGACGGTATGACCCTTCGCATGAGGATGGATGTCCAAAAATGCCAAACTGTGGTTGTCCTCATATACCGTATAACTTCGAATTTCTTTCCCCGCGATACGGCAAAAAATACAATCTATCATATAAGAAAATGAAAAACCCATAGATACTGTATCCTACTCCTCTCTCTTTTTCAAGAGGCAGGCCGAAGTGAAAAAAGCAGATGAGGCGGAAACGCTTTTTCTTCACGAAGCTCTATATGTTCCTGTGAAAAACGACTAAAAAACTCCGACGACCGCTCTCCTTCGGGAACAAGCAGATACACAGGAAAACCTGCTGTCAAAAGTGTACGAATTGCCCGAAGTACATCCGGATGGTCGAAAGAAACCAAGACCTGTCGCGCTGGCCATACAAATTTATCTTCGGTTTTGGTGGCAATGAGCGCAGATTGAGGGACATGGGTCGTGATCCATTGGCGCACAGATCCAGCATGCAACATTGATGCTCTATTCGCGACCAGTCCATCAATACCCGTCCAAACAATTCTTGTGTTCAATGCAAGAAAAAAAATGACACACCATATCCAAATCCCCTGTCGCATCCATGGTGTGGAAAAACGTTTTACTCCCCGCTCGATGAGCCAAAAACAAAACGGCAAGAGAAGCATAAAGACCGGCAACCAATAGCGCACATAGGCAATCCCAATGGTCTCAAGAGCAAATCGCGCGTCTCGAAAACTTCCATAGAAAAGGATGAGATACACAGAGACGATACTTGCGACGAGAAGATATACAGATTTTTCTTTTGATAATTGTCTTTTAAAAAAAAGCCGGCACCACCAAAAAAATCCAAACGCTCCCGGAAGAGTCAGCCACCAAAAAAGTCGAAACACATACGCATACACGGATCGAACTATCTGAAATGGATGAATCCCGAAAGGAAAAAATATCTGATACCATCCATACCAGGGGAAGGAAGATGACGCGACGTAACTCACGAGCGCTCCCTGGTACAAGGCCGCGTTTCCGGCTGTGTATATGAAAAAAAATATGCATCCGACGAGCAAAGAGATGAGGACGGAATACCATCGAATTGCTCGGCGATAGGCAACAGCGATAATACAACCCGCGATCCCGATCCACATCACTTCACTCGGGCGGATAAGGATACTCGAAAAAAGAAATATGCTTCCCAAAATATCATTCAGCCACCAAGCGTCACGGCGTGTCTTCGTGTGCAATGGTCGGATAAGAAAAAAATAACTGCCGATGACGAGAAGTGCGAGGAACGACACATTCGGAAACAGACTCCGCGCACTGTAGTACCACATCGCAGGATGAAACAAAAGAAAGAAACTGCTCGCGAACGCCACATGGACAGAAAAAATTTTCCGCATGATTTCATACCAACACAATGCGGCAAGAATAAGAAAGATAGAGGTGGCATAGACGGCAGAAGAAACACCGATGAGACGCCCGATCAATCCATAGATCACGTTGAGTCCCCAAAACCCTACCGGGATAATCCGACCATCCCGCGCATAAGTACTTCGTGGAAACACAAGGTCACGTGCTTCCCCATATGGATAGGGCTGTGCATAAGAAAGCGCCCCTTTTGTTGCGAATTCGCTTATGAATACATAATGCATGGTTTCATCTGGAGAATTAAATTGGCGTGGGGTGGTAAAATTGAGATAATTCGACACAAAGAAAAAAAGAACTCCGGCGAGAAAGAGAAGCGTTGTATGATTTCGGAAAAAAAACCTTGCATTCATATCGAACACTCCCTTCTACTGATTTACTGACTCTTAACACTTGCCTTATCGAATACACGGTATGATTTTGAGTCAGATTCGAAGCCCTGGAACCGTAAAAAACCGCAGGTGTATCCGTAGATACAGTGAGGATTTTTTATGGTGAAGGGCGAGAAGGTGACCAAAATCATAGGTTGTAGTGTTGAGATACGTGTTAAGAGTCAGTAGGACGTACGCGTTCGTTATCGTCGTTCACCTCTCTTTTTTCTCACTCTACATCCCATGTCGAAAAAGACTGAGGAGCGCAAATCCAAGGGAGAGGCCAAAAATCCAGGTCGCAATATGAAAAAAATAAGGGAACTGAAACACCAATGCGAGGAGAGTGAGAAACACCGCGAACACCTGAAGGATCATTTTTATTTTCCCCCACCAGTTCGCCATGATAGGGAGATGAAATTTTTCTTTGGCGATAATGGCACTCACGATAATCACCATCTCGATCAGAAGTGTCGCGATGCCGATCCATCGTGGATGATACGAAAAGACTAAAATAAGCACCATAGATCCAATCAAAAATTTATCCGCCAATGGATCGAAAAGCTTTCCAAATTCTGTTATTTTGTTTCTCGTGCGGGCCAGAGATCCATCAATGGCATCGGTAAAAGCGACAGCGAGAAAGGCGATAATCCCCGTCGTATAATTTCCAAACAAAATAATAAGAAAGACGACCGGGGTCAAGAAAATACGAACCATCGTGATCATGTTCGGTGTAATGCGCTCCGGGATCCATCGAAGGATGGTGCGAGCCAAAAAATGATCATGTGGGTACACGACCTCTGCCGGAAGAAAGGTAAATAGATGTGGATGGCGAGCAATGAAGTATGATACCATAATGACTATGATATATACGCGATGTCACTATAGCATAGGGGTGCCTCTTTGCCTAGCAGGAATTGCTATCGGTTTGTTCGGGTATCAAATGATCCCATTTGCTTTTGTTCTAAGCAGTCTTTCGTTTATCGGTTGGTTCTGCCTTCTCGGAGCTCGTATCGGATCAACGCTTCGCGAGGAGCGTATCCCATGGGCAAATGGATGGACTCTCTGGGGCATTGGGACTACTCTTATCGTTCTTCATTCTGGCGTTTATTTTCTTTTTGGCAGTACACCCATCAGCATATTTCTTACGATCTGCTGTATCACTTTTCTTGGATTTCTTTTTAAACACAACGGGGAGGAAACGAAAGGAGACATCAAAGAAGAAAAACAGAAAGAACAAAAAAACCAATATACGAACATTCCTCTTATCGGACTCATCATCCTGTGCGTTTCTCTCATGATCTTTTTTATCCTCCAAGGAGCGACGACAGACGCGCTCCCCTCTCCATGGCAAGCGTTACCGATCTTCTTTTTTATTCTCTACGGACTCACCGCATGTTTTGTCCTCATAGGTGTTTCGATTATCCGCTCCCGAGCCCTTTCCCTCGTTCTTCTCATGGGATTCTTTTTTATTACATTCAATGTTGCGACTATCATCTATCCACTTGGATTTGGCTATGATCCATTTCTTCACCGCGCGAGTGAGGAATATATTTTTGCGCATGGAGCGATTACCCCAAAAACGCCGTTTTATATCGGACAGTACGCGCTGATAAACATCTTCGCACATATCACTTCCCTCCCAATAAAATCAATCGACATATTTCTTGTTCCGATTTTGGCAATGATCCTGCTCCCATTGGCGATATTCTATGGACTACGATATGGCGCGAAGACAACAGAGCGAAACGCTCGAATTGGAACACTATTCGCTCTCATCTATCCACTCCAGACGCTCTATGCCACGACACCATATAATCTGTCGAGTCTCTTTACGTTGGTAACCATTTTTCTTGGACTCACATATCATACTCTGCCGCGCCTTCGCCCCGTAGTCTTTGCCACTGCGCTTGCGGCGCTTGCCACTCATCCAATTCCAGGAAGTTTTGCCGTGTTGTTTGTGGCTGGTCTCATGATATTCGGTCCTCGTACGAATAAAAAATTTTTCAAGAGGAATATACCGGCCTGTTTGTTTATCATGATCGGTTCTCTTCTTTCCCCTCTTCTCTTTCTTGCGTTCAAAATACTCCACCATCAATCTCTCCCCCCTCTTTCAAACATTCTTGAACATGGAACATATTTTTTTCTCTTCTTCAAAGAACCCTATTATTTTCTACAAACCAATGTCCACTTTGTATGGGACATAATCTACACCTATCGAAAATTGATCCCGATCATCGTCATTCTTGCGGCAATAGGAGGCATGAAGAGATTCGTTCTTCTTCCTGTCATGACGGTCATTCTTTTGGTGAACTCATTTCTTCTCTCAAGCTGGATCACGTTTGATGATCTCCATATATATGAACAACTGCAATATGGGGGAAGACTGTTGCACGTCTCTTTGTATTTTGTCCTCCCGATTTCGATCATAGGATTTTTATCTCTCATCGAATATATTGAAAAAAAAAGCAAAACCCTTTTATGGTTGATCTTCCCGATTGTTTCTCTTCTTATAACCGGCTCTTTGTATCTGCTGTATCCGCAAACGAATCCCAAAGTATATTTTCGTGGATTCAACGTGACGCAGGCGGACTATACTGCGGCGACATTTATTCATGATACGACACCCGCTCACATGCCGTACGTCGTTCTGAGCACCATTCTCACTGCCGCCGCGTCAATTGAACAGTATGGATTTCTATCATATTATGATACGTCAAAAGGGAATCAATTTTACTACTCTATTCCTTCGGGAAGTCCCTTGTATGAATTATTTCTCAGTATGGTATACAAAGGCCAGAAGCGCGCATTTATGGAAGAAGCCATGACGCTGACTGGAACCAAACGCGCGTATTTCGTCATCCCCAAATATTGGGATCGTTTCGACGAAATTGTACGAGGGGCGACAGAGAGCGCGGATGAAGCGATACCGATCCAAGATGGAAACATGTGGGTGTTTGTCTACTCCCGTTGATCCTGTCCTGACACAGAAGGTCACACGGTTTTTCTGTACAGCGCGATCAACTTTTCAATATACTCCCCTTGCGAAAGCCCGGACACACTATGAACGGATTTTTTTCGCATCTCGAAAAGAACATCGGGGTGGAGGAGAGACCAGTGTAAAATTTCTTTGAGAGATGATGCATCTCCTGCGACAAATGTAAAACCATTCTCTTTTTCATGAATCAGTTCAGCAATCCCTTCAATATTACTTGCGATCACAGGGACACCAAAGGTGAGACTTTCAAAAATGACTGTGGGAGAATTTTCATAGCAGAGAGATGGAACGACGGTGGCATCCATTTGCGCAAAAATTCCTGGAATTTCATTGTGGCCGACTCTGCCATGAACGATAACATGAGACATACTCGATGCTCGCCGCTTTACCTCATTCATTGCGGCACCGTTTCCAACAATATGTAATTCAAAAGAAGGAATCGTTTCTTTTTTCAATGCGCTCATCACCTCAAGCAGGAGCAACACACCTTTATGTTTTTCAATTTGCCCGACATACAAAAATCGGAATGGCCGCGCAGGATCTTTGCGCGTCTCTTTCATCTCTTGTTCTGTCCGAAATGTAATAGGATTGCGCAATACCACACAGGTTGATTTGGAAAAAAAATGCCGAGAACGATAAAAATCCAACAAAAACTGCGATGGAGAAATCACAATATCGGGCGATTCTACGAGATGGCGTGTGATCCATGAATAGACGCGAGTGGGAAATCCTGTATATCGCCATGTGTGTTCTTGTTGTTTCAAAATCATGGCGCTTGGCTCCACGAGTTGCACATCATGGATCGTATGAATATGTCGCCATCCTCCTCGACGAATCGCACGAGGAATAAGGAAACTCAAACCCATGAGATTGTGGGTGTGCACCACGTCTGGCTGTTCTTTTTCCAATATATTTCGAACCCACCTTGCCATCCCAAAATGAAACATATCAATAAGGTGCCAAAAAAATCGTGAAATGGCACCATGACGCTCCGCATCAGTATAAAAAAAGAGATTGGAAGGGCGCTTGCGATAGACCGTACAATGCGGACGCTTTTCGACTTCATCGCTTCCAGGCGTTGAAGTAAGAATCACAACCGCAACTCCGCGCAGAGTCAACCCCTCTACCGTTTTTTCCACTACCTGTTCGGCTCCACCGCGATCATAGGGAGGATAAATGTTTTCGATAATGCAGACTTTCATAATTATTCCTTGCTTTTTTGCGCCATAATAATCCAATGCCATCCCAGATACCGCATCCATGGAATCAAAAAAAATAATTCATCGACATACACAATACTTTTTTCCAAAAACCACGGAATCCTCAATCGAGATTTGAGGCGCAAAGCACGAAAAAGAAATTCCAGACCGTAATGAAAAAAACCAGCCAAAAACCACATAGGGCGAATCTGTAAATTGTGCCATTGTTCTTTTTCAAAACAAGTCCGAAGATCTGTATATGAAAATCCAATCATCTCTGCATCTGCGTGCGATCCTTCATGAGGATGCGCGTGCGTCAATCGGCACAGAAGGGGCCGCAATGTCTTGATCCACCGAAAATATGTCGCATTTGGCTCTACCCCAATCACCAGCGCCCCTCCATGCTTCAACACCCGATGCCATTCGGCAAGCGAAGATGCCGGGTCTTCGAAATGATGCCAGGTCGCCACAACAAATACGCCATCAAAACTCTCATTGGTAAAAGGCACGTGCGCGCCATCTCCGGCAACATAGGTCTTGCCCTCTCTTCCTAATCGTGTTTGAGCCCGTTCAAGTGTTTTTTTAGAAATATCAAGCGCTGTAAGATCAAACGAAGAAAGCCCATAGAGCGCATCAAATCCACTCCCCATGCCCACTTCGAGCACACGAGCGCCTTGTGGCACATGCGCTTGGAGTCCTTTCCACAGGCGCTCATGATACAAACGATTACGCGGCTGATCGAGTTGATGCACGTCAATCGCATGTTCATCAAATCTATCATGGAACTCTGCTTCTTCTTTGGCAAGTTTTCCTAAGTTCGTTGGATAACACGGAATAATGCCCTCAACTTCTTCATAGACACGACCACAAAAAGCGCATCGAATTGGCTTACTTTCCTGAAGAAGATTCTTGCAATCGACACATTGGGAAATCATAGATGAAGGCAGGATACCAAGCCAGTTCTTTTTTGGCAACCAAAAAGCCCTCCACACCTTCTCCCCATGTATCCCACAAGGGGGTTGCCGAGGGTAGCGAGATCGGCTATGATGACTCTACCTTATGGCAGATCAATCCATCCTTGAAAAAATTCCTCCTCAGAATCTCGAGGCTGAAATGTCACTTCTTGGCTCTGTCCTCATTGATAAAGATACCCTTCTCAAGGTCGCTGACATGGTAGACGCCGATGATTTTTACAAACAAGCGCATGCGCGTATTTTTGAAATAATGATTGAGCTTTACAACAAAAATGAACCGATTGACATTTTGACTGTTGGGAATCGACTCGAGGAAAAGGGACTCATGGAAACCGTGGGAGGCCGGAGCTATCTCGCAGAGCTCACCAATACGGTCCCGACAGCCGCTCATAGCAAAGAATACGGTAATATCATTCGAAAAAAAAGCACGCTTCGACATCTGCTCAAAGCCGCTGAAGAAATTATGCGTCTTGGATACAATGAAGAAAAAGAAGATGTCGCCGACGTCCTCGACGAAGCAGAACATCATGTCTTTCGGATCACACAAAAACATCTCAAACAAACCTTCATCCCTATCCGCTCAGTTTTGAGCGAAGCATTTGAAAGAATTGATGAACTTCATCGAGAGCGTGGTAAACTTCGTGGACTTGCCACAGGATTTCGCGAGTTGGATCATCTCCTAGCTGGCCTCCAAAAATCAGATCTCGTGATTCTCGCGGCTCGCCCGTCGGTTGGGAAAACCTCTCTTGCCCTTGATGTGGCGCGACATGTCGGGGTGCGAGTGAAAGCGCCGGTCGGCATTTTTTCTCTTGAAATGAGCAAAGAACAGTTGGTGGATCGGCTCCTCTGTGCCGAGGCAGGAGTAGATCTGTGGAGAATGCGGACCGGCAATCTTTCAGACCGTCCAGATAGCCAAGATTTTCCTCGAATTGGACATGCGATGGGGGTGCTTTCTGAAGCGCCGATTTTCATTGATGATAGCCCGGGAAATACGGTACTCCATATTCGAACCAAAGCACGGCGATTGCAATCAGAACATGGCCTGAGTCTCGTGATTGTGGATTATTTACAGCTCATGGAATCCCACACGAGTAGAAACAGTGACAATCGCGTGCAAGAAGTGGCAGAAATCACGAGAAATCTGAAAGGACTTGCGAGAGAGCTGAATGTCCCTGTGCTCGCGCTCTCACAGCTCTCCCGAGCAGTGGAACAAATCAAACCAGCAATCCCGAAACTGGCGCATTTGCGTGAATCCGGAAGTATTGAGCAAGACGCAGACGTGGTCATGTTTATCTATCGCAAAGCCGCGGATCGCGGCTATCGTATGGAAGATATTCCACCAGATGAACGCCACATCGCGGAAATTCACATTGCCAAACATAGAAATGGCCCAACCGGACTCGTGCGCGTGTTTTTCGATGAAACCAAAGCGAGTTTTCGAAATCTTGATGAACGGATGACCGGACTTGAACCGCCGGCTGTTGCGCCGCAAATGGCGGGAGTGTTTTGATTGTTCTAGGACGACGATAACGAACGCGTACGTCCTACTGACTCTTAACCAATCGCCAATGGCTTTAATCCAACTTTCATTCAAACGAACAATATGCTGACCAAACTCAAACAATTCAAAGAAATGCGCAATCAGGCAAAAACACTCCAAAGCAAACTCGGAGAAGAATCCGTGACAATATCTGGCCTCGGAAATACAATCCTTCTCACGATGAATGGAAATTTATCAGTCACAGGCCTTGCGATAGATGATTCGCTCCTCAGCCCGGACAAAAAGGAAAAATTGCAGAATGGCCTGAAAGAGGCATTCAATGATGGGATCAAAAAAATCCAACGCGTGATGCAGGAAAAAATCAAGGAAATGGGCGGATTGCCCAAGATCCCTGGGATGTAGGTATGTATCCGTTTCCTATTCAAAAACTCATCCAGATGCTTTCTCATCTTCCCTCTGTCGGTCCGCGCACAGCAGAGCGATATGTATTTCACCTGTTGAAATCTGGAAAAAAAGAAGTAACAGAACTCATGAGAGCGCTCCAACATGTGATTGAAACAGTCAAAAGCTGTGAACGATGCTTTGATTTTTCTGATCGCTCTTTGTGCGCGCGATGTGCTGATAACGCACGCGATGCAACGCTTCTGTGTATCGTGCAGGAATCCCAGGACATTCCTGCACTGGAAAAAACAGGCGCCTATCGTGGCAAATATCACGTTTTGCGTGGCACACTGCGGCCTGATCAGGAAGAAGCAACACGAGAGCTCAAAATTGAAGAGCTCCTCGCGAGACTCACAAAAGAAAAAATCATCCAAGAGGTTCTTCTCGCGTTCAACCCCGATGTTGCTGGAGAAACCACGATGCTGTATCTCGAGCGGCGTGTAAAAGAAACTCACCCGGGAGTCCGGGTGAGTCGTTTGGCGCGAGGACTCCCGATGGGGAGCGATTTACAATATGCCGATGAGGTAACGCTCCAGAGTGCGATTCGGCATCGCCAAAGTTCATAATATCTCCACTTTCGTCACATGTTGCCGGTGTCCATGCACGCGTTTGTAGCGAACCTTTGGCTTGTACTTTACAACGCGAACTTTCTTTTTTCGTGTTTGGGCTTTCACAATTCCTTTTACGGTCTTACCCGCAATGGTGGGTGAGCCCATCGTGACTTCTTTTCCGTCTTCATCTGCGACAAGCAGAACGGCATCAAATGTGACTTCGTCCCCTACATTGGCATTGAGCTTTTCTATTGAAATGACACATCCTGATTTTACCAAGTACTGTTTTCCACCCGTTGCAATAACTGCGAACATATGGTAAAAAGTTAATAGATTTAAGAGCCTATTTAAGATCAAAAGTGACGGCAGTATACAGTAGGAAGCATTGTTAGTCAAGACCCCCGATGACAGGCCGACCCCCCGATGACAAAGGAAAAAACCAGATATGTGAACGCCGAAGGCAAACCCGAAAGTCCTTTATAAAGGATAACTTGTAGTGAGTTTCCGTGTCTAACGCGCGAGAGGAAAAAACCTAGCTCATAAGTGAAGAAACCCGATCTTCCCCTGCTTCCCTGCTCCAAACGGCCACCATTGGGCTATCTGTTTGCCTGTGGGGGTGAAAACTCGGACCATTTTCCCTCCTGTCACAGGAAGCACGGCAATCTCTGCATCACCGTCATTGTCATAATCGACAGAAAAAAGATCGAGCGCTCCATCATAACCACTGTAGGGAATTTTCTCTTTGAGAAGAGATCCGTCATCATCATAGAGACGCCAGAAGGATTTTCCTTTATACGAAAGCGCGAGAATATATTCATTGAGCGCATCCTTGTCCGCATTCATGACTATGAGTTTGTGGAATGTGCCACTGGACGATGCAAGTGACATATCTTCAATCAACGATGTTGCTCCTGCCATTCCAACGCTCCAACGCTCCAACATAATATCTTTTGTCTCTTCAAACACAACCAAGAGCTCATATCGTTTTCCATCCGCGCTTTTCACCCGTGAAAGCGCTACCCCGCTGTGAGCTGTTTCTCGTTTCTCCTCTGCGAGAAGCGTCCCATCCAACGTATAGACAAGAAATAATCGCGTATCTTTTTGTTGTGGCGCCAGAATAATCTCGTCGATCCCATCTCCCGTAAGATCCGCGCTCGTCAGATCCACAACCCCTCCAAGAGGAACATCAAAACTCGATTGTTTCTCCCATTCTTTGGTAGAAAGAGTGATACGCCCTTTTTTGGAAGAGAGCTTTTGAAATGTTACACGGTATGTTATTCCATCTGACGTCGCTGTGCTCGTTCGCGCGATACGTTTCAGTTGTTTGAGTGTCTCTTTTTGCAAATTTTTTCCTTTCTCTTTTGCGCTTACTTTGCCAGAGAGAGAAAAAAACACAGAAACAGAAGACGAGAGCGGCTCTGGAGCGGCAGCGGGGAGTTGGCCTATCGCGTATTGTACTGCTGTATCAATCTGAAGCAGCCCTGATCCAAAATAATTGGCATACGTCTCTTCGTTTTCTGTCGGTGTTTTGTGCGCTGTCTGCAAAAGCGCCTGGTATATTTCCTTTGCTCCCCATAATGGTTGAATGCTTTTGATGAGTGCCGCGGCGCCGCTCACAAGAGGAGTCGCAAATGAAGTGCCATTCCATCCTTGTTTAAATCCTTTTGAAAGGCCAAGCGATGGCTCGTACACAATGGTGCTCGCTATGTCAACTCCGGGTGCTGTTATATCAACACAATCAGACCCATTGCTTGAAAACTTGGCTAATATATGTTCTTTGGTAATCGCGCTCACGCCCAAAATCCAATCCTCAGATTCCTTGGAGTCTGCGCACACAGGATATCTTGGAGATGCATTCAAAAAAACAGACCCATTGCCGACTGCCGCGATCACCGCGACTTTTTTTTGAAAGGCGTATTTCACCGCGTCATAGACCTCTCCCGTCGGATCCCCTACCATGCTGATGTTGATCACATCCGCGCCATTATCAACCGCATATCGAATCGCGTTGGAGAGCGGGGTGATATCGCCGCTTCCCTCGTTGCCTACCACCTTGAGATTCATGAGTTTCACGTTCCAATTAATACCAGCGCCATAGAGTGCGTTGTTTCCGACAGCGCCAATGAGTCCTGCGACAATCGTGCCATGATTGAATACACCCTCTTTCTTTTCTGCTTCTGTCAGTGTTGACACCGACGGCCGAGGATCATTATTTTGATCCAAAAAATTCCATCCAAACTTATCATCCACATATCCATTTTTATCGTTGTCCACTCCATCCCCTGCCACTTCATCCACATTTTCCCATATATTTGCCTGTAAATCCGGATGTGTCGTGTCAAATCCGTTGTCTATCACAGCGACCACCACCTCACTCCCACCGATCGCGCTATCCCATGCAGTATACGCGCCAATATCCTCAAAACCCCACTGGGATACCAAGGGGTCATTTGGAAATTTGGCAAACGTAGCGAGTGGAGAAAAGAGGATGAGGAGAGAAAGGAAGCTAAGGAATGCGCGCATAGAGAAAGTTTGGCGAATTATGAAGAAAGAATCATGAAATTATTTTTGAGATGGGCTCTACATCGCTACCACATGATTTTTAATCAAGACGGAGGGATACTTCACTTCTTGTTCTGACGCAGAAATTGCGCCTTTTGTGTTCAAAGGAGCTGATGAATAGAGGGGTGTGGATGCAAATGGTTCACCGCCGACAGATGGAGATGTCGCATACACAAATCCATTGGAGTGATAATAATACCAACTATTTTTCTTTGTATCGTAGACGAGCGACCCTCCCGGATACGTGTAGGTGCCTACAGGCAACGCGGTGAGCGGTCCAATCCCGACCGGCGACGTTCCACTCATAATTTCTTTCCCATCTTCTATTCCATCGCCGTCGGTATCGGAACTTGCTGGATCAGAGAGCCAATACGCAATTTCCTCGAAATCACTGACCTCATCATTGTCTGAATCTGAATCCGTATCACTCGAATCATATAGATTTTCGACATCTTCGTCCAATCCGTCTTTATCTTTGTCACTTTTGGATGGAAACCCATCTGAAAAAGAAGGATAATGCAACGTATACGATCCTGCTTCGATCGAATCAATCTCGACCACCCGTTTTTCCCAATCATTTCCATAGAGAAGCGCCGCCTCAACACCTGAGAGGAGCGGCCTGAGTTGACAACCTGGCTCTACCGCGTAAATTTTGGAAGATGAAGACAATTTCACCAACCATGTGCCGGGGCGAAAACACACGGGATCCCCAATCTGATATTCATTGATTTTTGCTCCACTGACGAACTGAATATTTTCAAATCCTTGGTGCCACGAATGATAGACGCGATGATTGAGAAAAGGGTGAAGCCGTCCATCGAACCCCACGAAATACAAACCCACACCAAGCGCCCCGATCACGCTTCCCTCTTCAATATGCGGGACTTTTTCTATATATTCAATTGTCTTCACAATCGTTTTTGTTTTATTATTTCCATCTTTGAACATGAGAGACACGGTCTTTTTGCCAGATTCAGAAGAGAGAATCCATGGTATTTCTTTTTCTGGTTTTTCAAACACGGCAATAGAAAAATCGGATGTATTACTGATCGCCACTGATTCCACACCTTCGGATGACGTGACAGACAAGAGCACGTACCGAGACTGTGTCGCTTTTTCTGATGCGTTGATAGAAAAATCTACGTTCATTTGAGCAGGGACAGAAAGAACAATGGTGTCTGAAACGGTGACGGTCACCACCCCTTTTTTGTCTGAAAATTTTACATACACTGTTTTTGTGCCTGATCCATATTCGAGATACCATTGTTTCTTCTTTTTATACGACTCCCACTCCGCGCCTTTCAAATCCGGCACATTGGAAATTTTCATCTTTTTGACCCCTGTTGGCCCATCAAGAGTGAGAGTTACCTGTCGCTCTTTGGTGGTCGCTTTTCCCCCGTCGATAAGCAGAGAACCACTTGCCGCGCTTCCATCTGAAGCGATCAAAAAAGTAAAGAGAGAAACCAAAAAAATAACCATCAAAAAGAGTGGTAAGGAAGTAAAAATAAAGGGAATCCTTGGTTGATTTTTCTCCATAGATATGCTAGAATGCAGTCTATCATAGAAAAAGAAAAATGTGTATTTCCTCTACCGACTGAAACAATCCATCGTAGCGTTCGGCGATCTCTCCTCCTACAGCATCGGTCTTTTTTTGGCGCTCATGATTCGCACGCTCTCGCTCCCTAGCGGGGATCTCATACATAAGCATCTTGTTCTCTTTGGCATTGTATTTTTTTTCTGGATTATTGCGAATTTCATCAATGGCCTCTATGACGTCTGGAAAGACATGAATACGGCGCGAGCGTATCGCCGACTGGCTGAATCGGCCATGATCGCGTTTGTTCTCAGTATCATCTTTTTTTATATAGTCCCAGAACAGACGATTGCGCCAAAAACGATTCTTCTGCTTACGTTCCTCATTGGCTACGGATTGAGTTGTTTGTGGCGTTTTGGATGTTCTCAAGTGATAGGATCCAAAACATTGCAGACAAATGTTCTTTTTGTCGGCTCTCAAGAAGAAACGCAAGAACTCGTTCGCATTCTCTCGCATCATCTTTGCCATCAATACCGGGTGGCCGGTGTCGTGGACGTCCTTGATCTTGAGAGAATGATCAAAGCTGAAAAAATAGATCTTGTGGTTATCGCGCCAAACCTCCGCACTGATTCACACGCGGTGAACGTTCTTTATCGCCTTCTTTTCTTGCCTATCCAGATTATTGATCTCACCACATTCTACGAGAGAATTACCGGACGTATTCCTACTTCGACGTTTTCCGAAGGATGGTTTCTCGATCATCTGCGCCATGCGGAAAATCCGGTCTATGACAAATTCCGCGCACTCGTTGACTATCTCATGAGTATCGTGCTCGCATTTCTGTTTTTCTTGCTCTTTCCGCTCATTGCTCTTGGCATTCGGATGAGTTCCACAGGGCCTCTTTTTATTCGACAAAAAAGAATCGGAAAAGATGGGCGTATTTTCACATTGTATAAATTTCGATCCATGTACGCGCTACACTCCGATGGAAGCGCTGAGGTATCGGGCGTCCAATTCGCGCACAAACATGACAAACGAATCACGCCATTTGGACAATTTTTACGCAAAGCCCATCTCGATGAAATTCCTCAATGGATCAATCTGTTGAGACGAGAAGTTACTCTGATTGGCCCTCGACCCGAACGCCCTGAGATTGTGAAAGAGCTCACGGAGCGCATGGCGTTTTATCCCCTGCGCCATGTGGTCCGCCCTGGACTCACCGGCTGGGCAGCGATCCATCAAAACTATACAGACACGTTTGAAACATCGCTCGAAAAACTTCAGTATGATTTCTTTTATATCAAAAACAGATCGTTTCTTCTCGATCTGTCTATTCTGCTTCGGACGCTGAATGAATTGATACGGTTGAAAGGGCAATGATGTGGTGAGTCTATTGCGGAATACCATGATTTTAGATTTTAGACTTCACGCAACACCCCACTCCTCTTTCAATCGTTGAATTCCTTCTTCTAAAGATATGATCGGTTCCCACCCAAGGAGCTCCCATGCTTTGGTAATATCTGCCTTAGTATAGCGCATTTCACCCGGGAGTTCAGGGACAGTTGTCGTGGAGCCGCCAATCAAAGTAGCCAATTGATTGACAGAATACGGATGGCTGTTTCCTATATTTATCGTCTCCCCCTTTCCAACCGTTTCCTTGGTCATCGCAAGCATATTGGCTCGTACGACATCAAACACGTGCGTATAGTCACGGGACATTTCCCCATCCCCGCGGATCGTCAACGGTTTTCCTTCTTTTTTCTGCTGTAAAAATCTCCCGATCACCAAAGCATAGGCTCCATTTGGATCACAATATGGTCCGTAGACATTAAAATAAATAAGACTTGCTGTTTGCAATCCATAAAGTTCTGAAAAGAGACGGCAATAGTGTTCGCCAATATATTTATGCAATGCATACGGTGCGAGTGGTTTTTTTATGACACCATCTTCTTTGAGCGGGTACACATCCTGATCACCATAGGCTGAAGAGGAAGATGAAAAAACAACTCGTTTCACACCAGTATCACGAGCAGACAAGAGAATGTTCAGAGTTCCGTTAACATTGACATCGTGTGTTTCTTGTGGGCGCTCCACTGAGTAGAGAACCCGAGGAAGGGCCGCAGTATGAAATACCCCATCAATGCCCTGCATAGCTTGCACAACCCTGTCTCTACTCCGAATATCCCCCTCGATATATTCGGCTCCTGCCTGAATACGATTCTCAAATTTTCCTCCACTGTAATTATCAAGAACACGGACCATATGTCCGTCTTGCAATAATTGTTTTACCAAATTCGTTCCAATAAATCCGGCGCCGCCGGTGACGAGGTAATTCATACAAAAAACTTATCTTGCTTTCAAAAACGGACTCCCTACTGCCACCACATCAAACCCAGCTTTGACCAAATCATCATACCGATGCTGCAACATGCGTCGTCCATCCAGGATAAGTGGACGAGTGGAGAGACCAGCAATCATTGTGTCGGCAAGACCGCGAAACTGTGGCCAATCGGTCGCGAGAATGACCACATCTGATCCCTGGACAGCATCGAATTCATGATGAGTGTACACAATATCTTCGGCATGTGGAAAATCTTTTTGAAACATCGACGTTGCGACAGGATCGTACGCACGGATTTCTTTTACCCCTCTTTCACGTAAAAAATGCACGATATTGATGCTCGGAGAATTGCGCGTATCATTGGTATCTCGTTTGAATGCGAGCCCGACGAGCGCGACATTTTTTTCTTTCCACGAAAATCCTGCTTCTTTCTCGGCTCTGCCTAAAAATAATTCCAATTGCCTTTTATTCGCAAGGTATGTTTCGTTGACCAGTCCCGCGTATTGCCCCGCGGTCTGTAACTGGTGGGCGAGCGATCGCGCGTCTTTGATAAAACAGCTTCCACCCGCGTACACACTATCGTAAAATCCCCATGAGCCAATCCGTGCGTCGCTAATCAAAATTTTACGTATATTTTCGAAATGAAGATGAGAAAACGCCTCACACGTTCGTCCAATCACATCAAAACACACTGCGAGTCTGTTGAACAAATAAAAATTCGCAAGCAATTTCCCCGCCGCCGCTTCTTTTGGATTGACCTCAATATATTGCACAGTGGGTGAATCATAGAATCTCTGATACACCTGCCGCATGACAACGAAATCTTCTTCTTTCCATGCGCCAACCACCACACGATCGGGTTTGAGAGATCCTTGAATTGCTTTGCCTTCGACGAGAAATTCTGGATTTGAAACCACGCCATAATTTGTGACTCCTGCCGCATTCATGAGCGATTCAGTCTCGTCCACCATGGTAATTGGGACCGTGCTTTTGTTCACAATCACTACATATTTCTCCTGCCTTCCCTGATTTCTTTTTGCAAGCGCGACGCCAAGCGTTTCGACTGCGACAATATAATAGCCGAGATCGCTCTCACCAGTCTCTCCTATTTCCGGAGTTGGGAGACACAAAAAAATCGCGTCGCATGTATCAAGAAACGTCTCGACTTTTGTATAGTTATTGGTAAACTCGATCCGCTCTTTGTGCCGAATCAGAAGATCGCCAAGCCCTTCTTCGAACAGGCATGACTCAATAATATCTCGATCCCTAGAGCCAAGTTTTTCTAATTTTTCTTTGTCAATGTCGTACACGAGCGTTTGGTGTCCGCTATCAGCCGACACTGCCGCAGAGCACGAACCCACGAATCCAGATCCGATGTAGAGGATATTCATAATAGCCCGTAGCATACACGAAATCCATCCCCTTGACAAGGGAGAGTAGAACGACTACAATGGATCATTGTCCGAAGTCCATTTGGAATGAAGAGGGCAGATATCAAAGCGTACGCTGAAGACTATGACTAGGACGGAAAAAAGTGAACACAGACCAAGCAAGCCGCCGGCAAAACCTTCCAGGAATTCCGGAAGGAGCTGGGGCGACAGTCCCAACAGGAGGAACGGGCATGTTTAAAACATACAAAAGAGCGAGGGACTATACAATGGTGTCGAGGGTCAAAGGATTTGCAGACCCGACGATTCCGGCCAAGGAACGAGGGGGGATCACTCGCTACAAGCCGAATCCGGGATTCCAGTTCGTCGGCGTCGCGGCAGATCCCAAGACTCCGGGGCGAATCGCGCTCGCGAACTACAACAGCCCGGCCATCATGATCGCCAATCTGGTGGAGGGACAAGACGGATCGATCGAGCTCGTGCGTGAGGAATTCATCGGCTGGGCGAACCTGCCGGGTGACAGCGCAGAACGCCGGCGGGTGTTCCTTGATGTCAACGGTGGCGCGGACAGCAAGCGTGCCCAAGGCGTGATCTTCGGACCCAACTCCGAGCTCTGGACGTTCCAGAACACGGATACCAACATGATCATCTCTCTTGCCCGAGATCCGAATACCGAGACCGGTTGGCGTATGCAGACGCCGATCTTACTCCAGGGGAACCACGAACTCAGATTCATCGAGGGCGCCTGCATCGAAGGACAGACACTCATCGTGCTTCGCAGTCTGCGGGACGGGAGTGATCCGACACTTTGTGCGTACGAAGGAACCGGAAGAAACATCCAACACGGGCATCGCCACCCGATGAGTCCTTGGGTCTATGGCCCTGTGGCACACCATGCAGACGGTGGCAAGCTCTACTTCATCACCTCTTGTGAGTGTGCGGCAATTCCTCACGGTATCTACTGCGAAGACCGGCTCGTGGTGCCAGACGTGACTGGCACAAGCATCTGCTTCCCCTGGCCGGATCGGCTGGATGCCTTCGTGGTCGAGTACGGAGAGGGAAAGGGTGACTGGGGCAACTCAACGAAGTTCGTGCATGTTCCGGCAACCGCGTTCCCGCTCTAGTCAGTTCAAGGAGGAAACGGCCACAAACGAAAAAATCGAAAGAGCATTCCGACATAAACAACTTCCCTCTGTGTCTAAGAAGGATTGGCCACCTCTCTCAGACACATTCACCAATGTTTCTAAAATTTTCGGAGATAGTGGTGAATATACTGACTATTCACACATAGCTTAATGCCAAAAATTCCATATTTGGCGCAACGCTTGCCATTCGCCCAAAAAAATCCTCAATGTATCTACTGATACATCTGCGGTTTTTTCGGGCTCCATGGCGGCGCGCTGCATCCAAATCTGAAATTTTTACTCTATTAACCTATGTGCGAATAGTCAGTAGTTATGATTGTTTCAATTCAGACACATGCTCCGCCACTTTTTTTACCGCTTCCACAAAGAGATCAATATGGGTTTCTGTGAGCGGATACCGGCAAATCGTAGTAAAAAGAAGTTTTTTTTCAAAAAGTTCTTCCGTAACCGGACATCTGCCTTTCTCATACAACTCTGGTCGTAGCTGTGGCCAAAAGGTAAACGTGGAAGCATCGTGGAAAAAATTGAGCAGATAAATCGGTTTCACATATCCGGAATTGAGCGCAAATCCTTCGGCTTTCATGGCATCAACAAATCGCTCGCGAGAACAACCAAATAGTTCTGCATCGAAAAGCAGTGGATAGACATAATAGACATGTTCGGTGTCTTGCCGCGGCTGAAACGGCGTGATCCCTCTCACCCCTGAGAGAGCATCTGTGAGATGTACGGCCAGGCGCTGCCTTTCGGCATTAAGAAATGCCATCTTCTTGAGCTGCTCTGTCGCAATCGCCGCATGGAGCTCTGTCATTCGGTAATTGCTTCCCGCAATCGGGATATCATGGAACGCGAGATCATCGGCGACATTCTCGCCATGATTGCGCTTGAGCTCAGCTCGAAAAGCGTATGCTTTTTTGTTGGTCACGAGCACTCCGCCCTCCCCTGCCTGAATGGTCTTGTGCACATTAAAACTAAAGACCCCGATGTCTCCAATAGTGCCAAGAACATGTCCCCTATATCTCCCGCCTGCGGCCTGGGCATTGTCTTCGATGATAGCAAGATGATGTTCGCGAGCAACCTCGAACAATGCGTCGTATTGTGGCGCGCCGCCAAATAAATTCACAGACATGATCGCCCTGGTTTTTTCGGTTACGCATGAACGAACCGATACGGGATCGAGACAGAAAGACTCCTTCTCCACATCGGCAAAAACCGGCACCAGATTATTCACCACAATTGCCATGACACTTGCGGTCATGGTATATGGCGGCACAATCACTTCACTCCCGGGCGGAAGCTGGAGCGCGACAACCGCAGCCTCGAGCGCTGTGGTTGCTGAATTGAATGACACGGCGCGCTCTGTCTGAAATATTTTTTGGAAAAAACTCTCAAATTCTTTTACCTCTACACCACCCAAAAAAAACTCTCCGGCTCTGCCGACAAATTCAGAAAGCACGCCTCGCTCCATGACGCGCAGAACGGCTTTTTTTTCTTCTTCTCCAATAGTATTGGTTGGCGGAAGTGGTTCTTGGAGCACTGGTTGTCCGCCGAGAAGGGCAAGTTGACCATGCATATTTATCTGAACATATCTTGAGCACTCCACATGCTCACATCCCCTCCTTCAGATGGAAGGTCACATGAAACAGAAGAAGGAAGAGGGAGAGGAATAGCCCTGCCTCCCTCTTTTGCCGACTGCCACAGACCACACAATATCTCCAAAGAGTGGTCTGTGGCAGTCTTTCCACTTGATCTCGGCTCTTTTTTCTTTGCTATGCTCTCTATCATATCATCAAGCGCACGATTCATAAAGGTCCTGGGCTTTTTTTGATCAAGTGGAAAAAAAGCTTCTTCGGATAAAAAAGATGTTTGAACAATACTGCTCGACGCAAGACGAGTATATCGATATGCATAGTCGCCAAAAGGCCGATTGCAGAGATTGAGTCTCCCATTTTTTCCAAGAATATCCATTTCAAATATATGGAATGCTTCCCCTTTCATGGGTATGCATGTGACAGTACGGCCTTCGGCAAACGTGAGAATCCCAAGGAGGCCTCCTTGTGTTGATATACCCCGCACCTCTTGACAAGCTCCAAAGAAAAAAGACAAAAGATCAGTCATGTGCGATCCGGCAGTCACGAGTCCGCCTGAGTAATAACATGAAACGGTTTGTATATCCCCGACGAGTTCATGCATTCGAACTCGAACTTCCTCATAAAAAAGATCATACCGTCGCGTGAAATTCACGAGAAGTGGTATATTTTTTTCTTCACACGCAGAAACCATGGCTCGCGCATCAGAGAGTGATCGAGATAATGGTTTTTCACACCAGATACCTTGGAGGCACTTTCCATACTCGAGAATTGTCTGCACTATCGACGCATGCGTGTCATCAGGCGTACACACACTTATGATCTCGACCGGATGATGTGAAAACATCTCCTCAACAGTCTCATATCCTGGAATATCGAATTTCGACGAAAATGCATGGAGCGCTTCCGTATTCGTATCGCAGACAGCGATGAGCGCGGTATCTGGATGATCGCGATATGCCTCAAAATGAGTAGTAGGAAAACCGACCCCAAAGCGGGTATACCCGTATCCGATGTTTCCGATGCCGACGATGGCGCTGTGATATTTTTTGGACATAAACAAATTTATTTGTATTTTCCTCTCACTAACATCTGCTTCACTTGCTCCACTGTTTCGGCCGGCATCGTTTTGTAATACGTCCCTCCCACATTTGGCTGTATGTGTGACTGAAAATCCGGTTGCATAAGGATACGCGCTCCTTTCGTCAGCACCTCCGATTGAAGCATATAGGCTTTGCGCCGGACATCGTGATACAGATCGCCTGGTATCATACCAACAGTCCCTGAACAAATAATGTCTCCAGCATCAATTTCTTCTGTCACAACATGACAGGTGGCCCCGACAGGATCATGATGATACAGCGCCCATTCCACGGCAGAACATCCTTTGTACGCAGGGAGCAAACTCGGATGCACATTGATGACCGAGAGGCGTGGCGCTTCAAGCGTTGATTTTTTAATAATCCCCGTGCCACCAAGAATCGCAACATCAACATTCATCTGTCGGATAATTTCTTGCGTGAAAGCGCTATTGTGTGTCGTGGTGTAGTACACAGGAATATTTTTTTCAGCCAAAATTTCAGGGAGTAATTTCCAATGCAATGTATCCCGCGATCTCTCCTTGACTGTCGCAATGGATAGATCCCGAATGCGATATTCGGTGCTCAAAATAATACAGGAAAGTGGGAGGCCTTCACGAAGGAGGGCTTCAGCGTATGTGAGACCTATCGGTGATCCATCAACCATCAGAAGACAGAAAGATCGCGCTGGAGCTTTTCGCTCGATGGATTGTTCGGGGACAGATTCTGATTCGAGAAGAGACCAACAAAGCACATCTGTACATTGTCCCTCGATGAGCATCGATTCCCGACGTACTCCTTCCTGCGTCCACCCCATCTCCTTGATCATGGCATTGAACGCAGGATTTGGAGACTCGGCCCACAGACGGTGCAGATGCAACCGATCAAAGGCAACCTCTGTCACCAGTTGAATCGCCTCGCGGGCATAGCCCTTGCCCCATTCGTCTTTGTCCCCAATCATAATGGAAATCTCGGCGCTTTTGTTGATCTCGTCGAGATTGTTGAGAGACAGATTCCCAATATGCTTTTCTCCGTCTTTCATCACAATCGCCAGGTGCATATCTTTTGATCCTTCAACTGATGTCAAAAAATCGCGGAGATCTTGTTGACTTGTAGTTCTATTCCTCCTGCGAGTATAGCGCTGTACCTCTCTATCATTCAGCCATGACAAATAGCGATCACTATAGCAATCGCTTGAAAGACGGTAGAGTTTGAGGCGTGGGCTTTCGTGGAGGAGATGTTGCATAGATTGTTACCCCGCTAAGCGGGGCTATATTGTCAATCTCTGAAATACGCGTAACGCATTCCCTCGATAAATTTTCTCTTTCACCGATTCCAACATATCAGTACTGATTATCTTTCCAATAGACCAAACAGGAGTCATGAGCGGTCCGTCTGCGGCAAATAATATCCGATCCTCTCCGAGTCTGTCAATCATGGCAGGCACATTGGTTTCGCCTCGATGCGCATAACTTGCGCTGATATCAACCACGATATTTGGCGCGCCAATGAATTCTTTCATCCGATCAGAGGTACCATGCGCGACCACGAATTGCACATTTGGAAACGCGCGCGCGGCCTCTCCCGCTCCTTGTCTATGGCAAAGTATTGGCCATTTTTCTTTTTCTGCCCATCGAAGCATCGGCTCATATCGCGAATCATCAAGACCAATTCCATAATAATCTTGGATCGTTTTGATTCCAACAAACTTTGGATGTATTTTATATCGTTCCAATTCTTCTACAGATTCTTCGATCCGTGTCGGGTCATACACGACATATCCAAAGATGCGTGGATCGCGCTCAGCTATTTCTTTGGTCGCTCTGTTTCCTCGCTGTAGATTATAATTCAATGCAAGAATGGATGATGTGATCACTGCCTCATAGTGAAAATCTTCGATAACCTGGAGCAACCCTTCGGCGCCTTTGCGTGGCTCAATAATATCCCATCCTTCTCCATGCCAATGGATATCAATTTTTGGTCGCTGTATCTCCAAAAGATAGGCAGGCACTCCCTCCATAGATTCATCATGAATCGCGACATTGAATATGTTTGACAACGTCTTGTACGAAATCTGACGTTTGTCCTCTTCGGAAATATCTGCTGTATCAACAAGGAGTTGCCCGGATGCTTCGTAGACAAGCGGCATATTGGTCGCAAGATACAGTCGATGGGCTCCCAGCGTCTTTACCAAATGGGCTATTCCACCGAGCGTTACAACATTCCCCACATCAAACACGATATGGGGAAAATCTTTCCCAATCGAAATCATATCTGCAATATTGAGATATCCTCCACCGCGAATACAACGGAGGAGGACGGGCGTCGAAAGATCCGCAATCACGTCAACAACAGAGGAAAGATCATCAAGGGAGGCCAGCGCAATTTGAATGGGAATATACCGATCACTACAATCGCGGACCAATGTTCGAAACGTATAATTTCGAACATTCCAATATTGATAATGAGGAAAAAAACTGACGCCTCGAAAACTCTGCTCGACGATTTTATCAAGATATGTACTTGTATAATCGTAGTGCATAGGATTGAGCACCGCGAGAGGAAGAAGAGTTGGATGCGTGCGACACACTGCGAGCGTCTTCTCATTCCCAGAATACATATCAAAAAAAATCGCCTCGAGGTCTGTCGCGAGGGCGTACGTCGTGTGCGATTGATTCATACGGAGGAGCACTTCTTCGGGAGAGGCGGAAATGCCATATTTGGGTTCTCTTCCGAAGAAAATGCCGCCATCAAAACGAAACATATAAATTATCCTTGATCCAATGCCCGTACTCATCTTTCACCCACACGCGTGGATCGCGAAATGTATCGGCAATGCGATCAAATTCGGATCGTGCCATTCCGACCATCTCAAGCCAGCGTGCAATGTCTCCGGGGATCACATGATCGTAATTTCGAACCATTTCGATTCCGTGTTCTCGCGTCATCGCGCCACTTCGAATATCACGACACGCATGATCTGTCGCGCGACCATAACCAAACTTTATATATTTCATGTAATCATGAATGCCATTATCATGATAATCATTCAGATTGCTATCGAGTTTGTATGTGCGATCGAATGGTTCGGGATATATTTCAAATCCATACAAGTCAACCATCTTTTGCGTATGTTCATTTTGATTCCATCCAAAATAATTGGAGATAAAAATGCCGCGCAACCCCACTCGTTCGATCTCTGCATCACTCGGATATTGTGCCCAGAGCATATCTTGTTTGCGAATCCCAGTATCTGGCCCGACAAAATCATCCCAATCATAACCGCGAAGACTGTGCTCTTTGCGATATTTTGCTGTGAACTCGACCAAATCTTTGTACGAATGCATGCCGCCAAGGTTCATGAACCCATGTTCTCCCCAAATGATGAGAGGGATGTTGTATTTGGCGGCGACAATAATCGGCATGGTGAAAATGCCGCAATGGCAATGCCAGTTTGGGTCGCCCATTTTAAAAAATCCCGCAAGATTGAGTTTTTTTACTATTTGAACACTTGGCGTAAACTCGATGTAATCAACAGTGAAGACTTCTTTCATGCGCTGAATATTGCGCATGCCAACATCGGTGTGATTGTTCTCTCGATAGGTAACAAGAAGAGGTTTCAAGCCAAATTCTTTCGTGATAATGTGCGTCTGATAAAAACTGTCCTTACCACCAGAAACTGGGATGACACAATCATAATTTGATCCATCTTTGGATCGATATCCTTCGACAAGATCCCCAAACCATTTCCGTCGTTCCTCCCAATTTACCGTCTTTTGCTCCTCATGCGTCCGGCATCCAGTACAGACCCCATTTGAATCAAATGTCAGCGGTGTTGCCGCGACTCCAGGATACACACAACGCGTACAGTATTGCATTTTGGGAGGAGTTATCATAGAAATCATAGTACGATTTTTTGACTCGCCTGTCAAGATGTATCTTAACTTATGCAGATGACTTACCGAACCGGCAATCCCAACTCTTTCAATCGTTTCTTCGCTCGAACATAAGCATTTTCTGTGAAATTGAAGATATTACCTGCAGCGACTGCCCCAACTTTTGTCTCACGCATAACATCAGCAAAATGTTCAAATCTCCCAGCCCCACCACAGGCAATGACTGGAATCGACACGGCTTCTGCCATTTCTTTAATAAAAGAAATATCAAACCCACCTGCCGCGCCATCTCGATCAATCGAATTGAGGAATATCTCGCCTGCTCCAAGTTTCTCTACTCGTCTCGCGTATTCTATTGGGTCATCTTCTACCCGCGTCCTTCCATGATCAATATACATGACATGCTTTCCATCCACTTCCCGCACATCAATGCCGACAATCATGCATTGACTCCCATATTTTGTCGCAACCTCGGTAATAAGTGCGGGACTCTGATACGCGCCTGTATTCACGACAACCTTATCCGCGCCATTTTGTATATACACATCAACTTGGGTGCGCGTGGTAATGCGTCCACCAAATGTGAGCGGCATAAAACAATGGGCCGCGATATTTTGTAAAATATCAATAATACTCGACTGACGCTTGATCTTGTGATCATCGCGCTTGAGATCATGGTCGCCTTCTCTCGTGATATCAATATAGATGAGTTCATCAGAATTCCAATCCGTCAACCGCTCGAGTTGATTGATAGGGTTTCCAAATTCTCGAAAATCAGTAAACGTCTCACTGCGAACAATGAGACCATTTTTGAGAAAGAGTGTGGGAATGAGACGCGTCTTTAACATAGACAAGAAAATCGTTCTAACAAATCAAGCCCTGCCCGAAACGATTTTTCCGGATGAAACTGTGTCCCAAAGATACATCCTTTTTGTACCACTGCAGTAAATGGAATGCCATAGTCGCATGAGGCAACTTCATGCGTCGAGTCATCAAGAACGAGATGATAACTATGGACAAAATAAAAATCCAATCCCTGTTCGCCTGTGAGAATTGGATTCTCTTTTTTGATCGTAAGATTATTCCAACCAACATGGGGGATACGCAGATCTGTGATGGAAAATCGAACAACCCGTCCAGGAATAAATCCAAATCCTTCATTGACCCCGCCTTCTTCTCCGACAGACGCAAATAATTGCATACCAAGACAAATCCCAAGAAGTGGTTTCCGCTCAGCAACAACATCACGAAGCGCATCGGCAAATCCAGACTGTTTCAGCCGCTCCATACCCATGCCAAAAGCGCCGACTCCAGGAAGAATCACATGACTCACTCCTTTCAGTTCAGTTGGGTCATGAAGAATCTTCGCCTCTGCCCCAACATACGTGCAGGCATTTTTGACTGAGGTCACGTTGCCCATGTCGTAGTGGATGATGCCGATCATACGTCTAAAATCCAAAGTCAAAAATCCAAAATCATTCACCTCTGAAATATACCAAATTCTTCACATCATTCTCAAGCGACCCGCCAACTTTCGGTGTTTCAAACATGAGAAATACCTCTTTGTCTTTCGCATACTCCACCAATATTTTTCGCATCCATGATATATCAAACGTCGCGTCCCACAGATTCAGATGCTGGTCCATCGCGCTTTCCGCATCGCCTCCGGAAATATGAAAATACATCGGAGCAAGATCATTGATTCCTTCAAGAATAAACTCATGATAATCAATGCCTTGGTTTCGTGCCGCTTTCACTGCTTTTTCCAGATCAAAACAAATGGGATATTTCTCTTTTATCGCGCGTAAATCAGAGAGCGTCTGTCCGCATTGCATTTCTTGATGATCAATATCTACTCCAGCCATATTCTCGATCACGATGCGGGGATCCTCTATTTTTTTCATCTGTTCAAAAAATGTCTGCATATTGTGCGTGCGAGCTGGATGGACCAGAATGTAGCGAACGTGAAAATGATCCGCGAGCATTCGTGTTGCTTCCCAGATCGGTTTCTGATGTTCCTCAAGAAAGAAATCATGGAATCCATGACTATGCGGATTGTGGATGCCGATCACAGGAGCGCCTCGTAGCGCTTGTTTGACATCTTCTGCTGCGCCGAATACAGGATTGTGATGCAGTTCAATCACGTCAAAAATTTTTTTCGCGCACAAATCCACGGCTTCCGGAAACCATTCTTTGTTTGTGGACCAGAGTTTGAGGCCGTCATGAAGCATACTCTGGAGAATTTATGAAATAAGATCAAAACTCATTGGTGTCCCACGCGCAATATCTCTCGCAGCGTTTTTTCCAATCACCCGATCAATCTCTTTCGGCGCGAGTCCTCTCCCGGGTCGGATAATGCGCAGATTCTCTTGAGTGAATGGTTCTCCTTTCTGTATATCTTTGACCACAAACAAAGACTCTCGGCACCAATCTCGATTATATTCCTCTTTATTATTCACTGGGCCATACTGGGCAATACCGAGCGCTGCCTCTGCCAAACGAATCTCTCCAACCATCTCTTTGAGCTCCCCTACGTCAATCGAAAACGCCGCGTCTGGCCCACCATCTGCTTTGTGCAAAATCACATGCTTTTCAACAATCGAAGCGCCAGCGAGAACTGCCATCTTTACTCCATTAATTCCTCCGGCATTCTCAGAAAATCCAGAAACGACATTGAATCGTTCGCTGAGATCACGGATATTCCTCAAATGCATATCCGTCACCTTCGTATGATCTGCGTATGCGGTGACACAGTGAAGAAGCGCGAGCTCTGCGGTCCCATGCGTCCGGAGTGTCTCGACGGCCTCTTCTATCTCAGATTCTGATCCATACCCCACAGACATAATCACTGGTTTTTTGGTGCGACCAATGCGACGTAGCAGTGGAATATTCGTCAGTTCGTATGATCCGATTTTATAGAGTGCCACGTTCATGGATTCCAAAAAATCAATCCCAGTTTCATCAACAGACATGGAAAAAAAGGTGAGACCAAGAGACTCGGCAATCTCTTTGAGTTTGGGCTGCCATTCCCAAGGCGTGTACGCGGTTTGGAAAAGTGCATACAATGTTTTCCCTTCCCAAAAATCCGGATTGTCGTTTCCACCGACTTGAAAATATCTATTATTGCAATCGATGGTGATAGTATCGGGAGTATACGTTTGAATTTTAATCGCGTCTGCTCCAGACGCAGCCACTGCCTCGATAATCTGCACCGCTTTGTCAAACGATTGATTATGATTGGCCGACATTTCTGCGACGATAAAACATGGATGGCCGCCGCCAACCGCTCGCGGACCTTTTGGAGTAAGAATAGTCATCATATAATGCACACGAAGTCATGCTTGAATTTTTTCCAACAAAAACATCATATCCACATTCTCATTCTCAAGATATGGATATTTCTTCTCTTTCGCCACTTTCAAATCTGGAAAAAGCTTCTGGTACATCGCGCAAAAATTTCCTTTCCACAAGCGATCCGTGTTGCCGCGATAGACAACGGGAATATACTCATCATGATAGTATTCAAACCCAGCAATATATCGTTTGGCCACGCGATAGACTTCTTTCATGAATCGCTCGATGTCGTTTGGGCTAATGTGAATGAGCACACCCGCGGTAAAGACCAGGTCAAAGTATGCATCTTTGAAAGGAGTATCAAACCCTGATCCGAGAATAATGTTGATATGTTTGGTCAATTGCTTTGCCTTTTCGACGGCATACTCCTGAAGTTCGATGCCGTAGAGATCCCTATATCCTTGGGCCTGCAAGAGATTGAGTTGGTTGCCTGTATTACAGCCCATCTCGAGAATAGAGCTGATAGAAAGACCATGATAAAATTCCGTATTCATCTCGGAACGTGTCACTCCAAATTGTTTTTTGCAAAACGCATCCAGCGCAGAAGGTGTGGCGTATTCATTGCGATCCGTATATGCTTTCCCGAAGTCGGAAAGCCAGAAATTTTCTTGAATAGTTGACATATCATTTTTTCTCTAATATCTGCCGCGCTTTCTCAAAATCCTCTGGTTCATCCACATCCACATTTTCGTATGGATCCATCACGAGCACGTCTGTTTTGTCTGCCACATTTTGACGTTTGAGAACCTGTGTCCGAATCAAAAAGATGGCGCCGTTGAGTTTGAACAGTGGTTTCATGTATTGACGATTTGCGATTTTCTTGGGATAGAGCCGCTCATATCCTCCTTCGATCTCAACAAAGTATTGTCCATAATCATAACATCCGCTGACCACTGAATCAGAGTCTCTCGCGAGCGCGATATCTATTGCTTCTTCAATTCGAGACGCCGTCAGAAGTGGCGACGTCGGGTACACGAGAAGAACATAATCCGGTTCATACTGTTCTTTTTCTTTCAAATATTGAATCGCGTGCTGGAGCACCGGAAGCGTCGCGACATGATCTTCGGCAAGGTCAGAAGGCCGAAGAAATGGCACCTCTGCCCCGCATTGCCGCGCGACTGCCGCAATCTCCTCGTCCTCGGTCGTCACAATAACGCGATCGAGCCGCTTCACACTTTTCGCAGTCTCAATAATATAGGCAATCATGGGTTTGCCTGCGAGATCTTTGATATTTTTTCGAGGGATTCCTTTGGAACCTCCTCGGGCTGGGATAATGACGACAATTTTTTTGGACATACATGTATAGACAAACTAACCACCCATGCTATTGAACAGAATCATGGGATATTCTTTTTTCTGACGGAGCGTGCGAGAATCGGAATGAGCCAGCCGATCGCGGAGGAAGAAAAAAGAATATCCTAGGATGGAATGAATCGAGGTTCAACGTAGAAAACTACTTTCTCATAATCAAATACTTTCCATTCACCACAATCGCATCGACACTATCTCCGATCATACTTTGCACTGCGTCTTCGATCGTGCACACGATCGGATGTTCATGTTCATTGAAACTTGTATTGATAAGACAGAGCCCTCCGGTTTCATCGTACCACCGCTTGATACTATCATGATACAGCGGATTATCCTCTCGTGCAATGATTTGTGGTCTCGCTGTTCCATCCACATGCACCACTGCCGGCGCATTCTGTTTCATCTCCGGCGTACAGTCATAACACTCGGTCATAAAACGAGTAGTGACATGATAGGGCTGCCAACCCACAAAACAACGAGGCGCTAATTCCATCGTGGTCACTGGCGCAAAAGGCATGAACTCGGTGCGATGCATGCGTTTATTGAGCCAATCATTCACGGTTTTGTCATTGGCATGATACAAAATAGAACGATTGCCCAGCGCTCGTGGGCCATATTCCATTCGTCCCTGAAAGAATCCAACCACTTTATTTTGTTTCAAAAGATCCACAACAATTTTGGATAATTCATCGGATGAATGGCTCGTTGCGACTACCTCTTCTCGATGATCTTCAACCGCCTTTTCGATATCCGCGTCAGTCGAGGCATTTCCGAGATAGACTTCACGCATCTCTTTTCTTTCCATCCCTCGCGCATTCAAAGACAGAAGGCACGCACCGACAGACAATCCACCATCACCCATGTGCGGGAAGATGTAAAGATCAGAAACACGAGGAATCGCTCGAATCCGTTCATTGAGTTTGACATTGGCAAACACGCCTCCTGCGCAGGCAATCTTCGATAAACCGTATTTGTCGACGTAAAATTGAATATAGGCTGTCGTGACGTCTTCGAAATGTTTCTGCGCACCAGCTGCGATATCTTCTCGGCTATATCCCGCGAGCGCCTGTTTGAGCGCTTCTGTCTGCTGATAAAAAAATGGTTTGTAATAGGTTCCAATTTTTCCATATATTTTACCCTCATGCGCTACAATCATTTCTCTCATGATAGGCAAACATTTTTCAGGATCTCCATAGGCGGCAAGTCCGGTGATTTTTCCTTCATGACGATGCGGCTTGAATCCCAAAAATTCTGTAATCTGCCCATAAAAAAATCCAAGGCTATCCCATGTGTAGTTGCAAGATATTTCTTTGAGTTCATTCCCTTTTCCCATCGAGACTGACCCGCTTCGAAAATTACCAGCGGCGTCCAATGTGAACACCAACGCCTCATCAAATGGCGAAGGAAAAAATGCCGTTGCCGCGTGTCCTCTATGATGATCAAAATATTCCACTTTTTTCGCGACTTTTTTCTCTTCGGTCCATCGAAAAAAATCCTGCTTGCGTGGGACGGAACGCTCAACCTCTACCCGGATACGATCAAACATGATGTGTTTGGCATCTTCACCCGTTTCTGCGATTTCGACAGCGCGCTTCACGTATGACACCAAATGCTCTTCGTATGGAAATCTGTCATGCCATGCATAACTTACGACGTCCACATCATCGAGCGTGATCTCGGCATATGCGAGGCATGCGGCAATCGAACGCTCTGGGAAACTATCATCCATTTTGATCCGGCTCAATCGCTCTTCGTTGATCGCAAACAGACACTCATTATCCTTGAAGAGTGCCGCGCCGCTGTCGTAGCAGTTGTGAATGCCGAGGAAGTACATAATTTTATATTGCTTGGTCTGCTTGTTGCTTATTCTGCTCGGTCAAGCCACACAGAGCGCCTGTCGCAGTTTCTCTCCGTATCCTTCATCGCAGTATTTTTTGTATGCAAGAACACTCTCCCCAACAGTCGGTAATCCAATGCCGAGCGTCTCTTGAACATATTTGGTGTTCAATGACATATTTTTTGGACGAAGTGCCAATGGAGGAATCGTTTCAATCAAAGTCGGCCGAAGATATGACGGATCGAAGTCAAACACATGAGCAAGCTCGCAGGCAAACGCGTATTTTGAACAAGCATCGGCAGATGCCACATGAAATATTCCCGTGGTCTTGCGTGCTATCATAACACGAAGCGCGTCTATCAGTCGATGAACCACTATCGGTGAAAACCAGACATCAGTAAAAGAGGGAATTTCTTTTTTTGCGCGAAGCGCGTCAAGAATCCATCCAACCAAGTCCTGTTTTGGTTGGATGTTCCATCCAAAAAAGTTCGTTCGGATAATCAACGATGTCCCTCGAACTTCTTGCACCCCTCGCTCTCCCTCGTATTTTGTCTTCGCATACATGTTCAGAGGTTGCGGAGGGCTTTCCTCGGTATAATTGCCCGTTTTTCCATCAAAAATATGATCTGTGGAAATATGTACGAAATGAATCCTCAGCGTTGCGCAGATTTGGGCGAGCTGGGTGGGCAATGTGGCGTTCAGTGCTCGTGCCAGATCAGGATTCTTCTCACACCCATCCACATTCGTCATTGCTGCGGTATGTATCACACTATCAAACGGTCCGTATGTTCCAAACAATTTTTCAATGTCATCTTCTAGAAGATTTGCCCGCGCCATTTGCACTCCTCGAAGTGTGGTCTCAATCTCATGTTCATTCACCACGCCGACGATGTCCCAGATAGGAGACAGTTGATATAAAAGATTCCCCCCCAATAGTCCGCTCGCGCCAGTAATAAGTAGACGTGGTCTCATACGTTTACTGACTCTTAACACGTACCTCAACACTACAACCTATGATTTTGGTCACCTTCTCGCCCTTCACCATAAAAAATCCTCACTGTATCTACGGATACACCTGCGGTTTTTTACGGTTCCAGGGCTTCGAATCTGACTCAAAATCATACCGTGTATTCGT